>NZ_JBHYGR010000001.1:185645-209527 GCF_042738155.1 Kitasatospora sp. NPDC059088
CGGGGCGCCCCCCCCGCCCGCGCCCCGCGGGGGGCCCCCCCCCCGGGGGGGCGCGCCCCCACCCCCCCCCGCCGCCCCCCCCTCTTGCCCCCCCGCGCGCCCCCCCCGCTGCCGCGTGTTGGCGCTGCGCGTGGGCGGGCGGTACGAGTCGGATGGACCGGTTGTGCGGGCGCCCGGGTCAGGCCCGTTGGTCGGGGGGCAGCAGGAGGACGGAGAGGGCTTCGGCGCAGGTCCGGGCGGGGGTCAGGAACCGGTCCAGGCGGTCGTCGGTGAGGTGCGCCGGGGTCGAGCGGACCGCGAGCGCGAACCGGGCCTGCCCGGCGGCGTCCAGTACGGGAACCGCGAGCGTCCGCACCCCGGCGGCGGACTCGCCGTCGTTGAGCGCGTGACCGGCCGCCCGCACCCGAGCCAACTCCTCTTCCAGGAGCGACGGTTCGGTGATCGTACGGTCGGTGAAGGACGGTAGCGGGCCGAGTGCGGACACCGCCGCCTCGCCTGCGCGCGGCCAGGCGAGCAGGACCTTGCCGAGCGCTGTGGAGTGCAGCGGGCGGCGCAGCCCGAGCCCGGTGTCCGGCCGGACCGAGCCGCCGACCAGGATGACGGCGTGCGGGCCACTGCGGATCGCCAGGTCGGCGGTCGTTCCGGTGCGTCGGGAGAGCAGCTCCAGCTCGGGGCCGGCCAGGTGCAGTCCGCGCTGGTGGAAGGTGAGTTGGCCGAGTTCGGCGACCGCCGGACCCAGCCGGTAGCGGGCCGTCTGATCGTCCTGCTCCAGGAATCCGGCGCTGACCAGCGTGCGGGCGAGCCGGTGCGCGGTGGAGACCGAGAGGTCCATCCGACGGGCCAGGTCCGAGGCGCTGAGGTCGGGGCCGTTGTCGTGGAAGCAGTGCAGCAGTCCGAGTGCGCGCTGGACGGCCTGGGCGCCGGCCGGGGGGCTCTGGACGGCGGTGGCGGCCTCGGCCATGGCACCTCGCGTTCGGTTCGTGGCTCCGGGCGGCGCGCCGGAGGGAGTCTCAGCGTAGGGCAGCGAGTGCTGCGGAGATGTGTCAACGACGTTGCAATGGAATGGCGTTGATGAACAACTGATCCCACCATGTGGCAAAGGCTTGCCTCCGGCTCGACCGGCGTGGAACGCTCCTCGCATCGCGCCGCCCGGCTCCTCGGTACGGACGGCGCGCCATCGCCATCGTCGTCGCCACCCCACCTCGCCCGCGCTCGGTGCACCCGTGTGCCGCGACGCGTGGATCCCCGTGCGCCGGACCGGAAGGAGTAGCGCCGTGACGTCCCACCGGTGTGTTCCCTCCTGTCCCTGTTGTCGCTGACGCTCCTCGTCCCGCTCCTCCTGCGCCTTCGTACGCCGTGCGCCGTGCGCTCCGCGCTCCGCTTCCCGCTCGCCGCCGTGCGCCGTGCCGTGCGGCGGCGGCGCACCCGAACTCCGCTGCCTCCGACCGCCGTCGGAGCCCCCGAAGAGGACCACGCCCCGTGCCCAGTCGTTCGCCCAGCTCCTCCGCCGTCCCCGAAACCCTCTGGTTCACCCGCTGCCCGGTGCCCACCGCGACCGGTATCGCCGCTGATCAGGGCTGGCTGGCACGGGAGTTCGCCCCGGACGGGATCGCCGTCCGCTCGCTCCAGGACGCCCCGCCGGAGGTGGCCGCCGACCACCACTACACCCACGCGCTCACCGGGCTCTTTCGCGAGGGCGGCAACGTCCCCGCGCTGTGGGCCCGTTCGCGCGGCGAGGCGACCCGGCTGATCGGGTTGACCTGGATCGAGGAGCGACAGGTCGTCCTGGTCCGGGCCGGGAGCGGCATCAGTGAGCCCGGGCAGCTGCGCGGGCTGAGGCTGGCGGTTCCACATCATGGGATCGGCATCGACTTCTGGCGGGCCATGGCCCTGGCCGGCTTCCGGGGCGCCCTGGCGCTCGCGGGTCTCGGGCTGGAGGACGCCGAACTGGTCGACGTCCCGGCCGTCCCGGGCGGCGGGCAGTGGTCCGCCGAGTTGTCCGCATTGCGAGACGGCCTGGTGGACGCCGTGTACGTGAAGGGGGCGCTGGCCGTCGAAGCGGCCCGCCGGATCGGCGCGGAGGTGGCGGTGGAGCTGGACGCGGCTCCGGACCGCCGGGCCCGGGTCAACAACGGCACGCCCCGGCCGGTCACCGTCCACCAGCGGCTGCTGGACGAGCACCCGGAGCTGGTCGCCCGCTTCCTGGCGGTCCTGTTGGAGGCCGCCGACTGGGCCGCCGAGCGTCCGGTGGAGGTGGCCAGGATCCTCCAGGCCGAGACCGGCGCGGGTGCGGAGGGCGTCGAGGGCGCCTATGCGGCGGGCAGTCATCGCACGCTGCATCTGGACCTCTCGGAGGAGCGGCTGGGGCTGCTGGCCCAGCAGGAACGTTTCCTCGCCGGGCAGGGCTTCCTCGCGGCACCGGTCGACATCCGTGCCTGGGCCGACCCGGAGCCGCTCCGCGCCGCGCGCGACCTGCTGCGCGGTCGGCGGGCTGCGGGAGGGGAGCAAGTGGCGAGCGTGTCCAGCTGACCGTCCGCTCGTTCGTCCGGCCAGTCGGCAATGCCGGTCAGCCGTGCCGCTCGGTGGCGTCGGTCGGTGCTGCCCGACGCCGCCCGTTGCCGTCCGAGGCCGCTCGGCGGAGTCCGGCGGAGTTCAGCGAACAACTTTCAGCGAACAACCTTCAGCGAACAGATTTCAGATAACAGAGTTCAGCGAACAACTTTCGAAAGTTGTCAGCTGTCATCTGTCACCCGTTTTGGAGACCCCGTGAACACCGCCCGCCTCGCCCTCGCCGCCACCGCGCTGCTCGCCACCACCGCTCTGGCCGCCTGCGGCTCGTCCGCCGACGGGGGCAGCGCCTCCGCCGCAGGCGGGCCCGGCGGCAAGGCCGACGCCGTGCTCCGCCTGCCCGACCCCGGGAACAACGGCTTCCTCGCCCGTGGCAAGAAGGACGGCTCGCTGGACCGGGCCCTGGCGGCGGTCCACGCCAAGGTGGCCTGGACCGGCAGCGCGGGCCCCTTCGCCCCCGCCGCGCAGGCCCTGTCCGCCGACCAACTCGACGTCGCCCAGGGCTCGATCACCTCGGCCGTCGCCGCGCTCGCCCAGAAGCCCGGCTTCAAGCTGTTCGCCCAGACCGCCCCCGACGGCGTCGGCGAGGGCATCCTGGTCAAGAACGACTCGCCCATCAAGACCGTGCAGGACCTGGTCGGCAAGAAGGTCGCCGTCTCCCAGGGCGGCACCAGCGAGTACCTCCTGCTCAAGGCGCTGGAGAAGAACGGCGTCCCGGCCGACCAGGTCCAGCGGGTCTACCTGCGCGCCGACCAGACCTCGGGAGTCTTCAACTCCGGCCAGGTGGATGCCTGGGCGACCTGGAACACCTTCTCCACGCCCACCATCGCCAACGCCGGCGCGCACTTCCTGGTCGACGGCAAGGCGATCGGCTCCGACAACTACGCGGTCTGGGCGGTGCGCAACGGCTTCGCCGACAAGCACCCCGATGTGGTCAAGGCCTTCTACGCCTACCTGCGCGACAACGGCGCCAAGGAGAAGGCCGATCCGGCCGCCTACCTCAACGTCTTCACCGACTCCGGCCCGACCGCCGTCACCCCGGCCGAGAAGGACGTCGCGGTGAACGTCAGCCGGCAGGGCACTCCGGCCGACGCCATCTCGGCGGCCGACAC
The DNA here is from genome assembly GCF_042738155.1 of Kitasatospora sp. NPDC059088. NCBI lineage: Bacteria > Bacillati > Actinomycetota > Actinomycetes > Kitasatosporales > Streptomycetaceae > Kitasatospora > Kitasatospora sp. NPDC059088. Next base: position 189,326 of record NZ_JBHYGR010000001.1, read on the forward strand.
CGCCCGCTTCGGCACCGTCGCCCAGTTCTTCGCCGACCAGAAGGTCACCAAGCAGCTGGTCGACGTCAAGCCGTACCTGATCGACATCGACACCTTCGGCGGTGGTGCCAAGTGACCGTGCTCGCAAGGGAACAGGATTCCGAGGGCACCCGGGCGGCCCGGGCCGCGGGCCTGGTGACGCCGCGTGCCCAGCTCCGACGGCCCCGTCCGCGCGCCCTCGCCGTGCTGCTGCGCACGCTCGGTCCGCTGGCGCTGCTCGGCGGCTGGGCGCTCGCCTCCGCCACCGGCGCGCTCACCCAGGATGTGCTCGCCTCACCGTCCCAGGTCGCCGAAGCGGTCGGCGAGTTGTGGGGCAACGGTCAGCTGACCGACGCCCTCACCGTGTCGCTCACCCGGGCCGGACTCGGACTGCTGCTCGGTGCCACCACGGGACTGGTGCTCGGCGTGGTGACCGGATTCACCCGCCTCGGCGAGGAACTGCTCGACTCCGCGGTCCAAGTCCTGCGCACCGTACCGTTCCTGGCGCTCGTCCCGCTGTTCATGGTGTGGTTCGGCATCACCGAGACCGCGAAGGTCGCCCTGATCGGGGTGGCCACCAGCTTCCCGATGTACGTCTCCGCCTCGGGCGGGGTCCGCAACACCGACCGCAAGCTGGTGGAGGCGATGCGCAGCTTCGGCCTGGGCCGCTGGGCGATCGTACGGACGGTCGTGCTGCCCGGGGCGCTACCCTCCCTGCTGTCCGGCCTGCGGCTCTCCATGACGCTCAGCGTGATCGCCCTGATCGCCGCCGAGGAGATCAACTCCACCGAGGGCATCGGCTACTTGATGGCCCAGGCCCAGAACTACTCGCGCACCGACGTGCTCGCCGTCTGCATCCTGATCTACGGTCTGCTCGGCCTCGCCGCCGACGGCATCGTCCGGATCCTGGAACGGCTGCTGATGCCGTGGCGCCGCGCCGTCCGAGGAGCTGCCCGATGACCGCCCCCACCGACTCGGCCTCCGCTCCGGCCTCGACCGTGAGCGCTGCCGTGAGCACCGCCGCGAGCGCCACTGAGACCGCCACTGAGACCGCCGCCGTGACTGCCGCCGCGACCGCCGAGGATACCGCCCCCGCCGTCCATCTGCGCGGCCTGCGCCGGGTGTTCGGCACCAGGGCCGTACTCGACGGCGTCGACCTGTCCATCGCCCGGGGCGAGTTCGTCGCCCTGCTCGGCGCCAGCGGCACCGGGAAGACCACCCTGCTGCGGATCCTCGGCGCGCTGGACCAAGCCGACGGGGGAACCGTGCTGGTGCCGCCGGTCCGCACGGTGGTCTTCCAGGAGCCCCGACTCGTCCCCTCCAAGCGGGTGTTGGCCAATGTCACGGTCGGTCTGCCGCGCGGCGCGGCGACCCGGGAGACCGGGTTGAAGGCACTCGCCGAGGTGGGCCTGGAGCGGCACGCCGAGGACTGGCCGGCCACCCTCTCGGGTGGCGAGGCGCAGCGCGTCGCACTGGCCAGGGCGCTCGTGCGCGAACCGCAACTCCTGCTCCTGGACGAACCGTTCGCGGCACTGGATGCCCTGACCAGGCTGCGGATGCAGGACCTGGTCGGCGATCTCGTCCGCCGCCACCGCCCCGCCGTGCTGCTGGTCACCCATGACGTGGACGAGGCCGTCCGGCTCGCCGACCGTGTCGCCGTTCTGCGTGACGGGCTGCTGGTCCGGGACGAACCCGTCGGTGTCGAACGCCCCCGGGACCCGGCCGACCCCGCCTTCGCCGACCTGCGCCGCCGACTGCTCGCCGACCTAGGCGTCCACTGAACCGGCGCTCCGCCACGCCGTCACCACGCCATCGCTCCACCACTCCACCACTCCATCGCACCGCCATTCTGCGGCTCGACCGCTCCACCCTCCCCCGCAACCCCACCGCACGTCTTCCGCACGAGCCCCTACGCACCACCGGAGTTGACCAGATGACCGTCACCCTCGGCGTCCACGCCAGCAATCCCACGCTCTACTACCTCGCCCGGTTGCCCTACCTGGACGAGGAGTTGGCCCCGCTCGGGGAGAGCGGCGCGTTCCACCACTACACCGACGGGACCCGTACCGGCGAGCTGCTCGCCGACGGCACCATCGACTTCGGCGGCACCGGCTCGACCCCGCCGATCACCGCCCAGGCGGCCGGCCACGACCTGGTGTACGCGGTGGTCTCCGCACCCCGCCCCGACCACGGCGCGCTGCTCGTCCTGGACGGCGGACCGGTCCGTACGGTCGCCGACCTCAAGGGCGGCACCGTCGTGCTGGGCGTCGGCTCCTGGCAGACCCACCTGCTCGCCAAGGCCCTGGACGCGCACGGGCTTTCGTACGGTGAGGACGTCACACCGGCGCGGCCGGTGGCAGGGGAGGACCAGGCCCGGAGGCTGCGCGAGGGCGAGATCGCGGGCTGGATCGCCCAGGGCGCCGAGCTCGCCGCGGCCCGTCGCAGTGGCGAGTTCCGCGCGCTGGTCCGCACCGGGGACGTCATCACCGACCGCTCGGTCTTCTTCACCCGCCGGGACTTCGCCACCGACCGCCCCGAGGTGGTCGCCGCGATCACGACCGCGCTGCGCCGGGCGGACGCCTGGGCGGCCGCCCATCCGGCCGAGGCGGCCGCGATCGCGGCCCGGGAGCTGGGCGGAACGGTCGCCGACTGGCGTGCCGCGCTCGTCGCGCTGCCCTGGCAACTGGAGCCGGCCACCGACGCGTTCGTGGCCGAGCAGCAGGAGGCGGCGGACATCTTCCACCGGGTCGGCTTCATCGACCGCGCGCTGACCGTCGCCGACGCCCAACTGTCCGCTCTGGAGGCCCCGGTGGCCGCCGCGCTCGGGAAGGACCGCTGAGCCGTGGCCTCCGAAGTCCTCTGGTACATCATCCCGCGCGAAGGACACTACCCGTGGGAGCCGTCCGGCCGGCGCCCGGTGGACCTCCGGTACCTGCAGCAACTCGCGGGCAGTGTCGAGCGCTTGGGCTACACCGGCGCGCTGCTCGCCACCGACCTGTACGACGTCTGGACGCTCGGCAGCGCGCTCGCCGCGGCCACCGGGCCGGCCTTCAAGCCGCTGCTGGCGGTCCACCCCGGACTGGTCTCGCCCACCCTGCTCGCCAAGATGGCGCTCAGCTTCGACCACCTGCACGGCGGGCGGCTGCGCTTCAATGTGGTCAACGGCTCCACCGCGCAGCTGCGCGAGTACGGTCTGGACGTCGAGCACGACGACCGCTACCGGCTCAGCGCCGAGTACTGGTCGATCGTCAAGCGCCTCACGGCCGGCGAAGTCTTCGACCACGAGGGCGAGTTCTACCGGTTGAAGAACGCGGGTGCGAGCCTGCGCGAGCTCACCCCGGCGCAGCCCGGTGGCATCCCGCTCTGGTTCGGCGGCAGCTCGCCGGCCGGCATCGAGATGGCCGCCGAGCACGTGGACGTCTACCTGACCTGGGGGGAGCCGCCGCACCTGCTCAAGGAGAAGCTCGACCTGGTCCGCGAACGCGCCGCCGCGCACGGACGGAGCCTGCGGATCGGGCTGCGGCTGCACCTGATCGTCCGGGACACCGAGGAGGAGGCCTGGGCCGCCGCCGACCGGTTGCTGGACGTGACGAGCGAGGCGACGTACGCCCGGCAGCTGGGATCCGCCGAGGGGGAGGACGGCGTCGGGTGGCAGCGCCAGTTCCGCCAGCACGGCGGAAAGGTCCCGGCGCGTGCCCGGGAGCTGGAGGCCTACCCCAATCTCTGGCCTGGCATGAGCCTGTTCCGGCCCGGTCCGGGGACGGCGGTGGTCGGGTCGACGGCCCAGGTGGTCGAGCGGTTGAAGGAGTTCGAGGCGCTGGGCGTCGACACCTTCATCCTCTCCGGGAACCCGCTGCTGGAGGAGGCCCATCGAGTAGCGGAAACGGTTCTTCCGGCCTTGGGTATTCGCCGCTGACGGCCCTCGGCCGCTGGCCGCTGGCCGACGGGTGACGGATGACGGATGTCGACGAACAGATAACAGATAACAGCTGACAGATTTCGAAATCTGTCAGCTGTTATCCGTCATCCGTCACCCGCCGCAGTGCCCCGTCGCCCCAACCAAGTTCCCGTCACACGCTCAGCCGGTCGATCTCGGCCAGCTGCTCCTCCGTCAGCGGCCCGCCGGCCAGTGCGTCGAGGTTCTGGTCCAGCTGGTCCACGCTGCTCGCACCGATGATCACCGAGACCACCCGCGGGTCCCGCAGCACCCAGCACAGGGCGAGCTGGGCCAGCGTCTGTCCGCGCTCCTCGGCGACCTTGTTCAGTGCCCGCAGCTGGTCCAGCTTCGACTCGGTCAGCACCTCCTCGGTCAGGAACTTCCCCACCGACATGCGCGAGCCGGCCGGGACCCGGCCCGAGAGGTACCGGTCCGTCAGCAGTCCCTGGGCGAGCGGCGAATAGGCGATCAGGCTGGTCCGGGTGTCGCCCACCGCCTCCAGCACGCCGCCCTCCTCCACGTTCCGGTTGAGGATCGAGTACGCCGACTGGTTCAGCAGCACCGGCGTCCCGAGCTCGCGCAGGATCGCCACCGCCTCCCGGTGCTGCTCCGCCGGGTAGTTGGAGATCGCCGCGTACAGGGCCTTGCCCGAGCGCACCGCGCTGTCGAGCGCCCCCATCGTCTCCTCGATCGGGGTGTCCGGGTCGTAGCGGTGCGAGTAGAAGACGTCGACGTAGTCCAGCCCCATCCGGTCCAGCGACTGGTCCAGGCTGGCCAGCAGGTACTTGCGGCTGCCGCCGTTCCCGTACGGGCCGGGCCACATGTCCCAGCCGGCCTTGGTGGCGATGAACAGCTCGTCGCGGTACGGCCGGAAGTCCTGCGCGAACAGGTAGCCGAAGTTGCGCTCCGCACTGCCGTACGGCGGCCCGTAGTTGTTCGCCAGGTCGAAGTGGGTGACGCCCCGGTCGAAGGCCCGGCGCAGCACCGCCCGCTGCACCTCCAGCGGCTGGGCGTCACCGAAGTTGTGCCAGAGCCCCAGTGAGACGGCGGGCAGCTGAACTCCGCTGCGGCCGGCCTTCCGGTAGGTCATCGAGGCATAGCGGTCATCCGCGGCGAGGTAGCTCATGCCGGACATCTTGCCAGTCGGCTCCGCCCGATCAAGTCCCTGGGAGTGTCTTGCCCCGCCTCCCTCCGCTGCTTATCCTCGCGGAGGACCAGGTGGGACGGCGCGGGGCCGGGTGCGGCCGCGCGCGGACGAGGCGGAGGGGGAGCGTGATGGCAGTCCGGACCGTAGCGGCCGAGGCCACCGTGACCGTCGTGCCCCGCTGTTGTCGCCGTCACCGCCGCAGCACCGTGCGCTGACGCCGCCCGCGGGCCGCCAGGCCCGCCCCGGTCCACCTCCGGTGCTGCCCGTCCGAGCGCAGCGCCGCCGTACCGCGCCTCCGCCGGTGCCACGCCCACTCTGTCGCGGATTCCCCGTCACGGACTCCCCGTGACGGGCTCCGTACCTCGGGCTCCTCGCACCGGTCCCGCACCCCGCGTGTCCCGCATCCCGCGCGTCCCGCACCCGCAGCGCCCCGGACGGCCCAGCGCCGTTCCGTCGTCCGACCACCGAGCGCCCCTAGGAGACCGCCGTGCGGTTCACCGTCTCGTCCCTCGTCGCCAACGCCCCCGATCCCGTCACCGGCATCCACCGCACCCCGCAGCAGAAGCTGTGGAACGTGGTCGACCAGGCCGTCCTCGCCGAGCAGCTCGGCTACGACGGCTACGGGGTGGGGGAGCGGCACGGCGAGCCGTTCCTCTCCCCGGCGCCTCCCGTGCTGCTGAGTGCGATCGCCGCCCGCACCAGCACCATCCGGCTGTTCACCACGGTGACGGTGCTCAGCATCCTGGACCCGGTCCGGGTCGCCGAGGACTACGCGATGCTCGACCAACTCTCCGGGGGCCGGATCGAGTTGATCATCGGCAAGGGCAACGACCCGCGCCACTTCGGCCTGTTCGGCCTCCCGGAGGAGCGTCAGTGGGAGGCACTCGCCGAGAACTACGGTCTGCTGCGCCGGCTCTGGCGGGAGGAGAAGGTGACGTGGCGGGGCTCGACCCGTCCGCCGCTCACGGAGGCCACCGTGTCGCCGCGCCCGCTCCAGGACCCGATCCCGGTCTGGCACGGCAGTGCGACCAGCACCCGCTCGACCGACCTCGCCGCCCGCTACGGGGATCCGCTGTTCTCCGCCAACTCCTTCCATCCGCTGGCCAAGTACCGGGCCCTGGTGGAGGACTACCGCGAGCGCTGGGAGCACTACGGCCGCGACCCGAAGGAGGCCCGGGTGGGCGCGGGCTTCGGCGGACTGTACGTCGCCAGGCGCTCGCAGGACGCGGTGGAGGGCTACCGGCCGTACTGGGAGGCCATGGTCAACTCGGCCGCGGGCAAGCACAACAACTCGCCGTTCCGTTCACTGGAGGACGCGCTGGAGGAGGGTTCGGCCCTGGTCGGCAGCCCGCAACAGGTGGTCGAGAAGATCCACCGCTACCACGAGGCCTTCGGCAACGAGGTGGTCGGGATCGGGGTCGACGCGCTCACCGAGGAGGTGCAGCGGGAGCAGTTGGAGTTGTTCGCGGCCGAGGTGGCACCGGTGATCCGGCGCGAACTGCCCTGAGCGCCCGCCCGCGCAGGGCGCCGCGCACTCCCTACGCGGCGTGACGCTCGACACCGTGCGTAACGTGACGCGCGCCACCGGGCCGGGCCGAATGCCGTTGGCCGGCGCGGGGGATGACGAACGGTCGAGGGGCCGTGGCCGCCGGGGGGCGGCGCACGGCCCTCGGTCTTTCCTCCGCCTCCGCCGAAGTCGCCCGAAGTCGACCGAAGTCGACCGAAGCCGGCCCCACCCCTGGTGGCACCGCGCCCACCCCTGGTCCCGCCCGCCGTGCCGGAGAAACCCCTTCCCTCTGTACCTACTGGTATGTACAGTGGAGCCATGACCACCCAGGACCGCCTCATCGAGAGCACCCAGGCCCTCCTCTGGGAACGCGGCTACGTCGGCACCAGTCCGAAGGCCATCCAGCAGCGCTCCGGCGTCGGCCAGGGCAGCATGTACCACCACTTCGACGGCAAGCCCGACCTCGCCGCCGCCGCCCTGCGCCGCAGCGCCGAGCAGCTGCGGGGCATCGCCGAGGCCGACCTCGCCGCCCCGGGCACCGCGTACGACCGGATCGCCGCCTACCTGCACCGCGACCGCGAGGTGCTGCGCGGCTGCCGGATCGGCCGGATGGCCCAGGACCCTGACGTGGTCGCGGACCCGCAGCTGCGCGCCCCCGTCGAGGAGACCTTCGACTGGCTGCGCGGCCGGATCGCCGAGCTGGTCGCCGAGGGCCAGGCGCACGGCGAGTTCGCCGCGGGCCTCGACCCGGCGGACACCGCCGCGGCCGTGGTCGCCGTCGTCCAGGGCGGCTACGTCCTGGCCCGCGCCGCGGACAGCGCCGCCCCCTTCAACCAGGCCGTCCGCGGCGCCCTCGGCCTGCTGGGCGCCCACCGCCGGGCCTGACCGGAGACGGCGACTCGACGGCCGACACCCGCCCCCGACCCAGGGAGCCCACCGTGCACGCCATGCAGTACGAGATCACCCTTCCCGCCGACTACGACATGGCCGTCATCCGTCGGCGCGTGGCCGACAAGGGCCACCTGCTGGACACCCACCCCGGCCTCGGCCTCAAGGCGTACCTGGTCCGCGAACGCGGCCAGGACGGCTCGCCGGTCAACCAGTACGCGCCGTTCTACCTCTGGCGCACCGCCGAAGGCATGAACCGCTTTCTCTGGGGCCCGGGCTTCCGCGGCCTGAGCGCCGACTTCGGCCGCCCGGTCGTCCGCCACTGGCTCGGCGCGGGCCTGGCCGAAGGCGACCGGACGGAGGCCCCGAGCACCGCCACGCGTACGGTCGTCCGGCTCCCGGAGAGCGCCGATCCGGCCGAGGCCGTCGAGCGGGCCCTCGCCGGGCTCCCGGCACACCCGTCGAACCCCGCCCTGCACACCGCGGCCGTCGCCGTGGACCCGAGCCGCTGGGAACTGCTCAGCCTCGCCCTGTGGTCCGGTCCCGCCCCGGACGACGCGCCCGGCACCCGCTTCCGGGTGCTGCACCTGTCCCGCCCCGAACTCGACCGGCTGCCGGCCGGCCGCCACTGGTGAAAGGTCCCCACACCGCGATGCCCGCCACGATCCCCACCACCCCCACTGCCCCTACCGCCATCGCCCCCGCCGACCTCACACCGGCGCCGCTCGACCGCGAAGCCGGCTACGCCCTGCTCGCCGAGCTCGCCGGTCCGGCCGCCGCCGGGACCCTCGGCGGCCTGGACGCGATCGCCCCGGGCTTCGCCGACTGGATCGTCACCAGCCTCTTCGGCGGCACCTACCAGCGCCCCGGCCTCGCCCTGCGGGACCGCCAGATCGCCAACCTGGCCGCGCTCACCGCCCTCGGCGGGGTCGAGCCGCAGCTCGCCGACCACGTGCGCAACAGCCTGCGGATCGGGATGAGCCGCGAGGAGATCACCGAGGTGATCGTCCACCTGGCCCCGTACGTCGGCCTGCCCAAGGCCCTGGCCGGCCTCCGGGTCGCCACCGCCACCTTCGCGGCGTCCGCAGCCCCGGCTTCCGAAGCCCCGGCGGCCGACACTCCCGTGACCGACGCCTCGGCGGAGGACGTGGCATGACCGCCACCCGCACCGTACGCACCGTCCTGGGCGACCTCGCCCCCGGCGAGCTGGGCGTCACCGACTCCCACGACCACCTCTTCATCCGCAGCCCCCTGCTCCCCGGTCAGGAGCTGGACGACCCGGTCGCCGCCGAGGCGGTGCTGCGCGAGTACGCCGCGGCCGGCGGCCGCTCCTTCGTCCAGTGGACCCCGCAGGGCATGGGGCGCGGCGCGGGCTCCCTCGCCGCGCTGTCCCGCGCGACCGGCGTCCACGTGGTCGCCGCCACCGGCGCGCACCAGGCGGTCCACTACCCCGAGGACCGGTTCCCCGCCGGCACCCCCGCCACGACCGGCACGACCGGCACGACCGGCACCCCCGGCACGACCGGCGCCCCCACCGCGTCGGCCGAGCTCGCCGAGCACTTCGTCACCGAGCTCGTCACCGGGCTCCCCGGCGCCCCCGAGGGCGTCCGCGCCGGCCTGATCAAGATCGCCGACGACGCGGGCCCGCTGACCGGGCACACCCGCCGGACGACGGCCGCCGCGGCCGAGGCGCACCACGCCACCGGCGCCCCGATCGCCGTCCACCTCGAACCCGAGGGCGACCCGCACGGCATCCTGGACCGGCTGCACGGGCGGCACGGCGTCGACCCCGACCGGATCCTCCTCGGCCACCTCACCCGCTTCACCGACCGGTCGCTGCACCGCAGCCTCGCCGCCGAGGGGGCCTTCCTCGCCCTGGACAGTCCCTCGCGGATCGGCCACCCCGCCGACCTCCAGGCCTTCGAGGTGATCGCCGACCTGGTCGAGGCGGGCCACGCCCACCGGCTCCTGCTCGGTGCCGACACCACCACCCGGACGGCCCGCGAGGTCGGCGGCCCCACCCGGCTGCTCACCGACCTCGTCCCGCGACTGGCCCGCACCTTCGGGCCCGAGCTGTGCGACCTGCTGCTGGTCACCAACCCGGCGGCCGCCCTCGCCGCGGACTGGCGCACCCCCTGAGGCGCACCCCACGGAGGGCCCCGAGACAGCCCCTGGTGTGCTCCCTGATGCGGTCCCTCGTGTGGCCGAGTCCGCCCGCCGGGGTTTGAATCCGAAGAGCCCCTGTCCGGACCACGCCCCAGAGAGGCGGTTCCGACGATGCACTCGTGGCTCGCCCCCGCCCGGCTCGCCGTCGCGGCCTTCCTCGTCGTCGCGCTCTGCTTCTCCGGCTACCACGCGGGGACGGACGGCTCCGGGGTGGTGAACTTCCTCAGCTACTTCACCACCCTCGCCAACCTCGCCGGAGCGGCCGTCCTCGGCTACGGCGGCTGGGCCGGGCTGACCGGCCGCCGGCCCGTGCCGGACGCGGTGCGCGGCGCGGTGCTGCTCTCCCTGGTGGTCACCGGGTTGGCGTACGGCACGCTGCTGGCGACGTACCCGGCGCCGCTGGTGATCCCGTGGGTGGACGACGTGGTCCACCGCGTGATGCCGCTGCTCGCGCTCGCCGACTGGCTGGTCGACCCGCCCGCCCGGCCCCTCCGGGCCCGGACGGTGCTCGGCTGGCTCGGGTTCCCGCTGCTCTACGTGGCGTACGCGCTGCTCCGCGGCCACGCCGCGGGCTGGTACCCGTACCCGTTCCTCGACCCCGCCCGACACGGCGGCTACCGCCGGATCGCGGGGGCGTGCTTCCTGCTGGCGGTGGCGTTCCTGCTGCTCGGGGCCGCGCTCGCGGCGGTCGGCAACGCCCTCGCCGCCCACCGCGACGCCCGGCGGGGCGTGGCGTCGAACGGCCGGCACGCCCGCGCCCGGGCGACCGGCTGAGAGCGACTGGCTGAGACTGACCCGCTGACGGCCGTCGCCGCCCGCCCGTACGGTGGCGGCCGTGCCGACCATCCGGACCTCCACCCGGTGGCCCTGCCCGGCGGCACCTGGCCGGACCGGTCGACAACGCCTGTGAACGACGGCGTCTGAGCATGAGGGGGCCCGAGAACGAGGACGCCGACGGGGCCCGTGCCCGATGGGGGAGGGCACGGACCCCGCCGGCGACCGGACCGGGGGCTCACATGTGGGTGCCGCCGTCGATCCGGAGCTCGGTGCCGGTGACGAAGGCGCCGTCGTCGGAGGCCAGCATCGCGATCACGCCGGCCACCGTGTCCGGGCCCGCGAAGCCGTGTCCGAGGGCGGGGGAGAGCTTGGCCAGCAGGGTGAAGTCGGCGTCGGCGGGCAGGCCCGGGTTGTTGGTCATGCCGCTGTCGATGCTGCCCGGTGCGACGCAGACCGCGCGCAGGCCCTGCTTCGAGTACTCCGAGGCGATCGCGTGGGTGAAGGACTGGATGCCGCCCTTGGTCGCGGCGTACGCGGCCATGTAGGGGTGGGCGAAGCTCGCGGAGGTGGAGGAGAAGTTGACCACCACGCCCTTGCCGGTGGTGAGCAGCGCGGGGAGCGCCTCGCGGGTCATCAGGAAGGTGCCGGTCAGGTTCACCGCGAGGAGCTTGTTCCAGAACTCCAGCGTGGTCTCGTGGGTGTGCGAGGAGCGGAGGATGCCGGCCGCGTTGACCAGGACGTCCAGACCGCCCAGGCCCGCGACGGCCTCGGCGACGCCCGCCACCACGGCGGCCTCGTCCGAGATGTCCAGGACCTGGATCGTCAGGCGGTCGGCGGTGCCCTCGGCGGTCGCGCGGTCCAGGGTCTTCTTCAGGCCGTCCTCGTTGACGTCGACGGCGACGACCTTCCCGCCCTCGGCGAGGATCCGGTGCACGGTCGCCTGGCCGATGCCAGAGCCGCCGCCGGTGATCAGGACGTTCCGTCCGCTGAAGCGCTCCATGGTGGTACTCCTTCGTTCGTGGTCTCTCGACCTCAAGAGACACGGTACGCCCATGTGGCACGTTGTGCCAATAAGTCTCGATGTGCCACCTGGGCGCGATGCGTCGGGACCGTGATCGCTTGCGTACGCTGACCCCTGTGACCGGACGCCCGACCCTGACCCAGCGCCGCCGTGACGCCACCCGGCTGGAGATCGCCCGCACCGCCGCCGCGCTCTTCGCCGAGCAGGGCGCCGAGGCGACCACCGCCGAGGAGATCGCCGTCGCCGCGGGCGTCTCGCTGCGCACCTTCTACCGCTACTTCTCCGTCAAGGAGGACGCCGTCGCCCCGCTGCTGGCGGCGGGCGGGCAGCGCTGGGTGGACCTGCTGGCCGAGAGTCCGGCGGACGTCCCGCTGCGCGAGGCGCTGGAGCGCTCGGCCGTCGAGTCGCTCACCCCGGCCGACGACGAGGCCGTCGAGGCGATGCACTGGACCCGCGACCTGCTGCGCGACCCGCGGCTGGACGGCACCTGGCAGCGGGTCCATGCCGCGTCGGAGGCGCGGCTGCGGGGCGTGCTGGCCGCCCGCTGTCCGGACGGCGCCGATCCGCTGGAGGTCCGGCTGGCCGCGGCGGCGGCCACGGCGGCGATCCGGGTGGCCCTGGAGCAGTGGGCCGGCTCCGATGCCGCCGTCACCGGCCCCGGCTCCCCGCAGGACCTCGGCGCCCGCTGCATGCGCGAACTCACGGCGGGGCTGCGCCTGTGGGATCGGCCGGCGGGGGAGTAGCGACCCAGCGGTGAGCGGATGACAGCGGACAGATGACAGCAGCCGGATGACGGATAACAGATAGCGGCGAACAGATGACAGAGAACAACTTTCGAAATCTGTTATCTGTTATCCGTTCGCTGTCATCTGTTATCTGAAAGTTGAACTCTGTCATCTGTTCGCCGCTTGCCCACAGCCCCCGATCAGCTTCCTCCCAGCTCCCGCTAGGGTTGGTGCGCGCGCCCCGGTGGGGGAACCGGGGTGACCTCCTCGGATGTCCCTGAGCGGAGGGGGCGGGAGTTCGAGGCGTGGGAGCAACTGGAACATGGGTCTGACGAGCCACAAGGTGCTGGCACTGGCCGTGCTGATGGCGGTCGTGGTGATGGTCGGCACGGTCTGGCTCTGGCCCAGACTCGCCCGGAAGAGCTGGCAGGCGGTGCTCGGCCGGATCGGCGCGCTGCTCGCGACCCAGCTGGCGGTGCTCGCCGCGCTCGGGCTGGTGGCGAACAACTACTTCGCCTTCTACAGCAGTTGGGACGACCTGATGGGCACGGGCAGCACCGGCCCGGTCGTCATCCACAACAAGGCGGACGCCTCCGGCCGACTGCTGGTCGAGACCATAGGCCAGGCGTCGGTCAAGGGCGGCGGCGCGATGGGCCGTGAGCCCAGCCAGTCCGGCGAGATCCGCAAGGTCCGGATCGACGGCAAGGAGAGCCGGCTGTCGACCGAGGGCTTCGTCTACCTGCCGCCGCAGTACTTCCAGTCCGAGTACGCGCAGAAGCAGTTCCCGGCCGTGATCGTCAGCACCGGATTCCCAGGAATCGCCGAGAACCTGATCACCCGCTTCAACTACCCGGGTGCTGCGCTCAAGCTGCTGCAGGAGGGCCGGATGCAGCCGACCGTCATGGTCCTGATGCGTCCCTCGCCCGCCCTGCCGCAGGACACCGAGTGCGAGGACATCCCGGGCGGCGCCCAGTCCGACACGTACTTCACCAAGGACGTCCCGTCGGCGATCCAGGCCAGCTACCGGGTCTCGGCCGACCCCCGGGCCTGGGCCTTCATGGGCAACTCCACCGGCGGCTACTGCGCGCTCAAGCTGGCCATGCGCCACCCGGACGTCTTCCCGACCGCCGTGTCCCTGTCCGGGTACTACGAGGCGGCCGACGACCCGACCACCGGCGACCTCTTCGGCGGCAGCAGGCAGCGCCGCGACGAGGCCGACCTGATGTGGCGGTTGAAGAACATGCCGCAGCCGGACGTCTCCGTGCTGCTGGCCGGCACCAAGAAGGGCGACGGCAACTACAAGCACGACACCGAGGCGTTCATCGACGCCGCGAGGAGCCCGATGAAGGTCTCCTACAGCATGCTCGAGAACGGCGGCCACAACTTCGAGACCTGGAGCGCCCTGCTGCCGTCCTCGCTGGAGTGGCTGTCCCAGCACCTCAAGGTCCCGAACCAGCCGGGCCACCCGGGCCAGACCGTCTGACGGCGCCGCCCGCGGAACGCACCGAACCCCCGGAAGCCTCGGCTCCCGGGGGTTCGGTGCGTTCCGGCGCCGGTCAGGCGACCCGTTCCAGCGTCCCGGTGTGCAGCTGGCCGACCCGGCCGCCCTCGCCCTCGAAGGTCCAGAAGGCCCGTACGGTCAGCGCGTTGAGGTCCATCACGTGACTGACGGTGATCCCGCTCTGTTCCGTCCAGCTGATGAAGTAGATCTCCGGCGCGACCTCGGCGACGTGCAGTCGCACGTCCTCCCACTGGCCCGCCGACTCACCGAGGCCCTCCCAGCGCAGCCGGGTGCCGTCGGCCGAGTAGGAGTTGCGGAAGGCCGCGCCGTTGTCGGCCCGGAAGACGTAGGTACGGCCGGCGAAGGCGGGCAGGGGCGCGGTCATGGTGGGGCGGAACCTCTTCTCTGGAACGGGGGACGGGTCGTACGGCTCCGGCCGGTGCTCTTGTGCACCGCGGAAAATCCCAGGGCTCCAATTTATCCGATGGGGCGGACTCGGGCGGCTCCACGCCACGGCGGTCACACACGGTCCGCCACCGCCGCGCCGCGCACCGTGTGTGACCCCCATCCCGGGCGGGCCCGGCGGGACCGCGGGTCGGCGTCGGCTCCATTGATCAACTCGGCCGCCACGCAGCGTCGTTGATCGACACCACTGTGAGCTGCGCGACAACCGGCCCCATGAGGTTGTCCGTCCACGGACGGCCTGCCTAGCCTGCAGTCGTCGTCCGCTGTCGCGGACCCCGCCGCCGGGACGCCGAGTCCCGTCCACCCGCCGGCGAGTACCCGAGCACCACAGCGGACGGGAGCGGGGGAACCAAGGTCAGCGCCCGGCCCGTACGCACCAGCGTGCGGGGCGTGGCTAGGGGTGAAGCCGCTCCACAGGCGGCCGGGCAACTGCAGCCCGAATCCGACAGCTCACCTCGCAGGCGTGGCAGAGGACCCCCATGCACCAGCCTGCCCGGCGCCGTCGCGCGCCCCGCCACGCCCGTCCGTCCCACCGCGGCCGCAACGCCGCCCTCGCCACGACCGGGGCGCTCGCCATCACCGGCGCCGGCCTGCTCGGTCTGCCGTCCGTCTCCGGCGCCCAGGCCGCCACCGGCCCGACCGTCACCCAGGACCGGCTCGCCCCCGCCACCATGGTCGCCGGCAGGGCCGGCACGGCCTCGCTGGCCCTGCACTCCTCGTCCTGCTTCACCGCCAAGACCGTCGGCGTCGGAGTCCGTGACGCGCGCGGCACCAACCTGGACTTCCCGGGCAACGCGAGCAACGTGCAGATCTGCCCCGGCGGACTCACCTACACCAGCGCCGCCCGCACCCTGGCCGCCGGGACGTACACCCAGTTCGGCTTCTGGCAGGACCTCGGCGGCGCCTGGCACAACCTGCCCTCGCAGCAGCTGGTGGTCTCGGCCACGGGTACGCCCACGCCGGCCCCGTCCCCGACGGCGACCCCGACGGCGAAGCCCACCGCGACTCCGACCGCGACCGCGAGCCCGACGGCGAAGCCCACCGCGACCGCGTCCCCCACCGCGTCCCCCACCGCGAGCCCGACCGCGACGCCGACCCCCACCGCCACGGCCACCCCGACGACCCCGGCGCCGTCCTCCCCGATCGCCGGCAAGTCGCTGACCTGGTCCGACGAGTTCAACGGCCCGATCAACTGGGGCCAGCGCTGGGTCGGCGACAAGAGCACCTCGTACAAGTACGGGAACCACAACCCGGACGACAACAAGCTCGACTGGCTGAACAAGAACAACGTCACCGTCGCGAACGGCGTCGCCACCTTCACCGCCACCCCGGGCGGGCCGACGCTGGAGAACGGCAAGCAGTCCTGGAACACCGGCTTCCTGACCACCGAGGGCTCCGCCGAGGGCTTCCAGGTCAAGACCGGCGACTACGCCGAGACCCGGGTCAAGCTGCCCGCCGGCACCGGCGCCTGGCCCGCCCTGTGGACCTGGAAGAACGGCAACGGGGAGATCGACTCCTTCGAGTACCACCCCGACAACCCGAACCTGCTGGAGCTGACCAACCACGTCAACCCCGGCAACCCCGACTACTACACCGACGCGAGCGCCATCGGCACCGACCAGTGGGTGACCATCGGCACCTACTACGGCGCCAACTCGGTGGACTGGTACGTCAACGGCGTCAAGGTGTTCTCGGACGGCAAGGGCGTCGGGGCCAACTTCTCGGCGTACCTGATCCTCAACCTCTCGGTGAGCGCGGGCAAGTACCACCCGGCGCCGCAGGGGAACGCCCCGATCGCCATGGCCGCCGACTACGTCCGCGTCTACCGGTAACCACGTCTACCGGTAACCACGAGCCCGCCCCACCGGTCATCGGGCGCCCGGCAGCCGCTCGCCGGCGGCCGGTGACCGGTGGGGCGATCCGGTCCGTCAGTCGCCCGCCGTCTCGACGACCCTGATGTCGAACTCCTCCCGGTGGCCCCTGCCGCCCGGGTCGTCCGCGCTGCGCACCTCGACCGAGCCGCCCTCCAGGATCCCGAGCGGCAGATTGTCGGAGAGCTGGACCGGGACGAGGGCGGTCACGCTGCGCCCGTCCGGCAGCCCGGGACCGAACACGCAGCGCACCTGCCTGCCGCGCGAGATGACGGCACAGTCCTCGGGGAAGTAGGGGCCCTCCGGGGTCACCCCGTTCGGCAGGGTGACCGTGATCGTGAGCGACGAGGCGGTGGTGTCCGGGCCCAGATTGGCCACGAAGGCGTGGATGGTGGTGGTGCCGCCGGGCGGCGCCGGATCCGGGTCGATCCGGACCACCTCCAGGTGGGAGCGGGACGTCTTGGCGACCACGGCGGGCAGAGTGGACGCCTCGGGCGCGCCCGGCGCGACGGTTCCCAGATCCGGGCGCGGCACCGGGTGCCGCACCGCCCAGGAGGGCCCGGTGGCCAGCGCGGCCACCGCGCAGCCCGCCGTCACCGCCGCCAGCAATCCGGCCCGGCCGAACCTCCTGCGCCCCGCGCCGCCCCGTACTCCGTGTTGCTCCACGCCGTTCACCCTGCTCCCGTGCTCCGGCGGCCCGCACCGTCGCGGGCCGCGTCCGCACCAGGGTGTCCGAGCCGCCGCCGCGAGGGCGCCGCAACTCGCCCACCGCCACTCGAACGGCGGGGAGTCGGTCATGGCCCGATCGCTCTTGCCGGCCAAGGTGGTTGACGGAGTGTCAGGGTGCCAGGACCTGCCCCAGCCGGGCCGCGATCTGGTGCATCACCGGCACCAGTGCGGACGCCCCCGCCTGCTCCTCCAGCGCCCGGATCCGGGCCTCCGGGCCGGAGACGGAGAGCGCGGTGGGCGTCGGCGCGCCCGGGACGGCGAGCGCGATGCAGCGGACGCCGATCTCCTGCTCCTGGTCGTCCACCACGTACCCGCGCTCGCGCGCCTCGGCGAGCTGGTCCATCAGCTCCTGCGGGTCGGTGAGGGTGTACTCGGTGTGTGCGGGCAGCGGGTTGGGGCCCAGGACCGCGCGCGCCTCGTCCTCGGGGAGCTGGGCGAGCAGTGCCTTGCCGACGCCCGTGCAGTGCGGCTGGACCCGCCGTCCGACCTCGGTGAACATCCGCATCGAGCGCCGGGACTGCACCTGCCCGACGTACACCACCTCGCCGCCCTCCAGCACCGCCAGGTTGGCGGTCTCGCCGGTGGCCTCCATCAGCTCGGCCAGGTACGGGCGGGCCCAGCTGCCGAGCAGGCGGCCGGAGGTCTCGCCGAGCCGGATCAGCCGGGGGCCGAGGGTGTAGCGGCGCGCGGTGTCCTGGCGGACATAGCCCTGCTGGACGAGGGTACGAACCAGTCGGTGGATGGTCGGCATCGGGAGGCCGGAGCTGGTGGAGAGCTCACTGAGAGTGGCCACGCCGCCCGAGTCGGCCAGCGCCTCCAGGAGTTGGAAGGCGCGCTCGACGGACTGCACGCCGCCGCTCGCGCGGTCGGCGCCTGTCGTCGATGCTGTGTCGGGGGTCGCAACCACCGGCGTTCCCTTCGCTGTCGGGGAGGAGTAGAGTCCCGGCGACCTCTTCAACAAACCGTTGAAATTCTGTATCGCGGAAACTAGTCTCCACCTTACAGAATCGAACCCGCCGACAGGTGGGTAACGATCGAGGAAGTTCCCGAGGAAGTTCCCACCGGAGCTCCCTTCGCCAGGCTCAACCGTCTTAGGAGTGTCCTGCTCATGGCTGCAGCTCAGGGGCCCGTCGGCGCCTCCCCCGCCGCTCCGGTCGTCACTGTCGCCGGACCGCGCGTCCATCGGGCCGAGGAGGTGCTCACCCCGGAGGCGGTCGCCTTCGTGGTGGGCCTGCATCGCGCCTTCGAGGGCCGCCGACAGGAGCTCCTGGCCAGGCGGAAGGGCCGACGGGCGGAGATTGCCCGCACCGGCACGCTGGACTTCCTCCCCGAGACCGCCGACGTCCGGGCCGGCGACTGGAAGGTCGCCGAGGCGCCGCGCGCCCTCCAGGACCGCCGGGTCGAGATCACCGGGCCCACCGACCGCAAGATGGTCATCAACGCGCTCAACTCCGGGGCGAGGATCTGGCTCGCCGACTTCGAGGACGCCACCTCCCCGACCTGGGAGAACGTGGTCAGCGGCCAGGTCAACCTGATCGACGCCTTCGAGGGCCGGATCGACTTCACCAGCTCGGCCGGCAAGGCCTACACCCTCAAGCCCGCCGCCGAACTCGCCACCGTCGTGGTCCGCCCGCGCGGCTGGCACCTGGACGAGAACCACCTGCTGGTCGACGGCGTCCCGGTAGCCGGCGCGTTCGTCGACTTCGGCCTGTACTTCTTCCACAACGCGGCCCGGCTCATCGCCAAGGGCGCCGAGGACCCCAACTCCGGCCCGTACTTCTACCTGCCGAAGACCGAGAGCCACCTCGAGGCCCGGCTCTGGAACGACGTGTTCACCCACGCCCAGGCCGAGTTGGGCATCCCGCACGGCACCGTCCGGGCCACTGTGCTGATCGAGACCATCACCGCGGCCTTCGAGATGGACGAGATCCTCTACGAGCTGCGCGACCACGCGGCCGGCCTCAACGCCGGGCGCTGGGACTACCTGTTCTCGATCGTCAAGAACTTCCGCGACGCCGGCGAGCACTACATCCTCCCGGACCGCAACAGCGTCACCATGGCCTCGCCGTTCATGGCCGCCTACACCCGGCTGCTGGTGCGGACCTGCCACCAGCGCGGCGCCCACGCGATCGGCGGGATGGCCGCGTTCATCCCCAGCCGCAGGGACCCGGAGGTCAACGCCGCCGCGCTGGAGAAGGTCAAGGCGGACAAGGACCGCGAGGCCGGCAACGGCTTCGACGGCTCCTGGGTCGCCCACCCGGACCTCGTCCCGGTCGCCCGGGCCTCCTTCGACGCGGTGCTCGGCGAGCGGCCCAACCAGAAGGACAACCCGGGCCCCGCCGAGCCGGTCACCGCCGCCGAACTGCTCGACATCGCCGGTGCCGGGGGCACCTGCACCCGGGCCGGACTGCACAACGCCGTCCAGGTCGGCCTCCGCTACATCGAGGCCTGGCTGCGCGGGCTCGGTGCGGTCGGCATCTTCAACATGATGGAGGACGCCGCCACCGCCGAGATCTCGCGCTCGCAGATCTGGCAGTGGATCCACAACGGGGTCGTGCTGTCCGACACCGGAGAGAAGGCCACCGCCGAGCTGGTCCGCACCCTGGTCGCCACCGAACTGGCCGAGCTGCGCGCCGAGTTCGGCGACGAGGCCTACCGGGCCGGCCGCTGGCGCGAGGCCGCCCAGCTCTTCGAACAGGTCGCCCTGGCCGAGGAGTTCGCGGACTTCCTGACCCTCCCCGCGCTTCCCCTGCTGGGCTGAGCACCAATCTACCCACCGGCGCCACCGCTGCCGCCTGCCGGGCCGTAGCAGTTCCGCCGCCCTTTGCTCCGTTCCGTACGGCGACGAATCCACCTGTCCTCTCGTCGCCGTGCGGAACGGTCTTTTTCTTCGTACGGCCTTACCCTCCTGAGGAGTTCACCGATGGCACGCATCTTCTTCAACGGCCAGGCGATGGTCGGCGGACCGTTCCACGAGAAGGTCGCCGACGCCCTGATCGGCCCGGCCCGCACCGCGGCCGGCTACCGCTTCTTCTCCATCGACCACAGCGGCGGCACGGACGTCTGCCCGGGACTGCTGGCCGACCCGTCCGTCGACACCGCGATCGAGGGCGAGCTGTACGAGGTCAGCCTGGAGCGCCTGCGGGACGTCATCCTGCCCGGCGAGCCCAGGGAGTTGGAGCTCGGTGTGATCGAGCTGGAGGACGGCTCCGCGTGCTTCTCGATGCTGCTCGCCCGCGGCGAGGTCGAGCGCGGGGTGCACCGCGAGATCACCCACCACGGCGGCTGGCGGGCCTACCTGGCGACGCTGGGGCGCACGGCCTGAGACAGCCGGGGGGGCCCCGCACACAAAAAAAAAAAAAAACCACACGATAAAAAAAAATTAATTATTTAAAATTTTTAAGAGAGGAGGTTGCAGTTGGGATGGGGGGCGGCGCCCCCCCCCCGCCC
>NZ_JBHYGR010000002.1:0-684 GCF_042738155.1 Kitasatospora sp. NPDC059088
CCCCCGGAGGAGTTCCGGGGGCGGGCGGCCCGTCGTCGTGCGGGTGGCCGGATCAGCCGCCCAGGCCGCCCAGCGCGCCGGCAACCCCGCCGATCGGGGTCTTGTCCAGGCCGGGGACGTTCGGCAGGCCGCCGACGCGCTGCTGGGTGAGGCCGGCGACCGGGGCGGCGGGCGCGGCCTCGGCGGCCGGAGCGGCGGCGGGCTGGCCGGCGCTCGGGGTCAGGGTGCCGAGGGTGCCGGCGACCTTGTCGCCGCCGGGCAGCTTGGCCGCGGTGTCGGTGACCGCACCGGTCACCGCGGGGTTCGTCACCGCGCCGGTGGGCAGCCCGAGGCCGCCGGCCGCCTGGCCGGCCGCCGCGGAGGCGGTGCCGGCGCCGACCGCCGCGATGGCGATGCCGAGCGCCGCGGTACCGGCGGCCTTGAGAGCCTGCTTCATGGTTCGTCCCCTTGGGTCCTCGTCGGTGGCCGACATCGCACGGGGCGACGGACGGGCGAGTGCCGCCACGGCCTGTCAGCATTGACTGGCACACCGTAGTGACAGGGTCGCGCGAGAACCAAAGGGCGTTCACTCACCCGAGTGAGTAGTGGGGGGGGGGGCCCCACCACCGACCGCCCGCCCCGGGCGCCCCCCCCCCCCCCCGGGGGCGGGGCGGGCGGGGGGGGTAAAAAACAAAAGGGGGGCCG
>NZ_JBHYGR010000002.1:694-32527 GCF_042738155.1 Kitasatospora sp. NPDC059088
CCCCCCCCACCCCCGCGCCTCACCCCCCCCCCCCCCCCCCCCCCACCCTTTTATTTCGGGGGGTGGGGGGGGCCGGTTTTTTTTTATATCCCCCTGGTGGGCGGTCCCACCCCAACTCCCCCCCCCGCCCGCCGCTTACCCCCCACCGCAAGGACGGGCCGTCGGCTCAGCTGCCGGCGGTGCCCGCGCTGAACAGCCACTCCGCCTTGAGCTCGGCGTAGCCCGGCTTGATCACGTCGTTGATCATCGCCAGCCGCTCGTCGAAGGGCAGGAACGCGGACTTCATCGCGTTCACCGTGAACCACTCCATGTCGCCCAGGGTGTAGCCGAAGGCGTCCACCAGGTGGCCGAACTCCTGGCTCATGCTGGTGCCGCTCATCAGCCGGTTGTCGGTGTTCACGGTGACCCGGAACTTGAGCCGGCTGAGCAGCCCGATCGGGTGCTCGGCGTACGAAGCGGCGGCCGCCGTCTGGAGGTTGGAGGTCGGGCACATCTCCAGCGGGACGCGCTTGTCGCGCACGTACGCGGCCAGTCGGCCCAGCTCGACGCTGCCGTCCTCGTTCAGGGTGATGTCGTCGACGATCCGCACGCCGTGGCCGAGCCGGTCGGCGCCGCAGCACTGCAGGGCCTCCCAGATCGACGGCAGGCCGAAGGCCTCGCCCGCGTGGATGGTGAAGTGGTTGTTCTCGCCCTTGAGGTAGTCGAAGGCGGCCTGGTGGCGGGTGGGGGGGTAGCCCGCCTCCGCGCCCGCGATGTCGAAGCCGACGACGCCCGAGTCCCGGTGGCGGTTGGCCAGTTCGGCGATCTCCTGCGAGCGGGCGGCGTGCCGCATCGCGGTGATCAGGGTGCCGATGCGGATCCGGTGGCCGGCCGCGCGGGCGTTGGCCTCGCCCAGGCGGAAGCCCTCCTGGACGGCCTCGACGACCTCGTCCAGGCTCAGGCCGCCCTCCAGGTGCTGCTCGGGGGCGTAGCGGACCTCGGCGTAGACGACGCCGTCGGCGGCCAGGTCCTCGGCGCAGTCGGCGGCGACCTTGACCAGGGCCTCGCGGGTCTGCATGACGGCGCAGGTGTGCGCGAAGGTCTCCAGGTAGCGGACCAGCGAGCCGGAGTCGGCGGCCTCGCGGAACCACTCGCCGAGTTCCTTGGCGTCGGTGGTGGGGAGCCCCTCGTAGCCGGTCGCGGCGGCGAGCTCGACGACGGTCTCCGGGCGCAGCCCGCCGTCGAGGTGGTCGTGCAGCAGGACCTTCGGCGCGCGGCGGATCTGGTCGGGGGTGGGAATGCGCGGGCCGGTGCCCGCGGTGGTGACGGGGATCTGCTTCTCCATTGCGGAAATATAGCCCCTACGCGCGTAGACCTACCACCGGGAACACCACCGGATGGTCCAAAGCAGGACCGGAATTCCACCGCCCGGTCCATAGGATCCGCCAAACAGGCCGCATCGCGCCGACCACCTCAGTCGTGGTGCAGCAGCCGCCCCCGCCGGGACAGCACGAAGTCCCGGAACACCGCCACCGGCGGCGTCAGCGGCCGCCCCGCCGCCCAGGCCAGGCCGATCGCCCGCCGGGTCCGCGGCGCGGTCACCTCCAGCTCCACCACCCCGGGCCGCGGCACCAGCGCCGGCGGCAGCAGCGCCACCCCCAGCCCGGCCGCCACCAGCCCCCGCAGGGTCTCGGCCTCCTCCCCCTCGAAGGCCAGCCGGGGCACGAAGCCGGCCTGCGCGCAGAAGCCGTCCGTGATCATGCGCAGCCCGTACCCCTGCTCCAGCCCGACGAACGGCTCCTCGGCCACCTCCGCCAGCCGGATCCGCCGCCGCCCCGCCAGCCGGTGGTCCGCCGGGACGGCCAGGTGCAGCCGCTGCTCGTCCAGCGGGCGGGCCGTGAAGGCCGGGTCGTCCGGCAGCGGCGCGACCAGGCACAGGTCCAACTCGCCCGCCCGCAACCGCTCCAGCATCGCCGTGCCGTAGTCCTGCACCAGCTGGAACCGCACCTGCGGGTGCGCCGCCCGGAAGCCCCGCAGCAGCGCCGGGACGGCGTCCGGGCCCATCGTGTGCAGGAAGCCGAAGGCCACCCGCCCCACCGCCGGGTCCGCCTCCGCCCGGGCCGCCTCCGCGCCGCGCTCCAGCTCCGCCAGCGCCCGCTCCACCGAGGCCAGCAGCAGCCGGCCCGCCCTGGTCAGCCGGACCGTCCGGCCCTGCCGGGCCAGCAGGCCCACCCCGAGCTCCGCCTCCAGCCGGGACACCGCGCGCGACAGCGTCGGCTGCGGCACCCCGAGCAGCGCGGCCGCCTGGGTCACGTGCTCCAGCCGGGCCACCGCGGCGAACCGCGCCAACCTGGGCGCCAGCAGCACGGCCGGCTCCTCCGGCCCCAACTCGGCCGCCCGGTAGGGCTGCTCCGTTCCGTCCGACCCGTCCGCCACGGCCATCCCCGTCCCACCTCGACTCATACACCGGCGCATCGATCATCCACTCTTCATGCATTGGACGCATCAGCCGCGCCAGGCCTAGCGTCGGAGCCATGCAGCCCTCCGATACCAGGGCATCCGCGGCCACCCCGGATGCCTCCACCGAGCACACCCCCGACCGGGACGACCGCCACCGCCCGGGCGGGCGCGGCTTCCGCCGCGCCAACCTCGCCCTGTTCGCCGCCGGTGTCGCGACCTTCGTCCTGCTCTACTCCACCCAGGGCCTGCTGCCGGTCCTCTCGGCCGACCTCGACCTCACCCCCGGCCAGGCCAGCTGGACGGCCTCCGCCGCCACCCTCGGCCTCGCCCTCGGGCTGCTCCCGGCCAGTGCGCTGGCCGACCGGTACGGCCGCACCGCGGTGATGACGGCCTCCGTCCTCGCGGCCTGCGCCCTCGCCGTCGCCCTGCCCTTCGCGCCCGACCTCACCACCCTGGTCGTGCTGCGCGTCCTCCAGGGCGCCGCCCTCGCCGGGCTCCCCGCCACCGCCATGGCCTACCTCGCCGAGGAGGTCCACCCCAGCGCGCTGCCCTCCGCGATGGGCCTGTACGTGGCCGGCAACAGCATCGGCGGCATGGGCGGCCGGCTGATCTCCGGCTGGACCGCCGCCGCCCTCGGCTGGCGCTGGGGCCTCGCCGCCTCCGCCGCCCTCGCCCTGCTCGCCGCGCTCGCCTTCCGGCTGCTGATCCCCGCCGCCCGGCACTTCACCCCGGCCCCGGTGGACCCGCGCGCCCTCGCCCGCACCGTCGGCCGGCACCTGCGCAACCCGCTGCTGGTACGGCTGTACGCGCTCGGCATGCTGTTCATGGCGGTGTTCGGCGCGGTCTACAACACCGTCGGCTACCGGCTGATCGCCGCGCCCTTCCACCTGCCCGAGTCGATCGCCGCCTCGATCTTCGTCGTCTACCTGGTCGGCACCGGCACCTCCGCCGCGGTCGGCCGCCTCTCCGCCCGGCTCGGCCGGCGCGGCACCCTCTACGTCGCCGTCGGCGTGACCGCCGCCGGGCTGCTGCTCTCGCTCGCCGACTCCCTGGTCTGCGCCCTGCTCGGCCTGGTGCTGATCACCGCCGGCTTCTTCGCCGGCCACACCACCGCCTCCGCCGCCGTCGGCCGCACCGCCACCGGAGGCCGCGCCCAGGCCTCCGCCCTCTACCTGATCGCCTACTACCTGGGCAACAGCCTCGGCGGCACCCTCGGTGCCGACGCCTACCACTCCACCGGCTGGCCCGGCGCCGCCACCGTCGGCCTCACCGCCATGACCCTCGCCGCCGCCGTCACCCTCCACGCCACCCACCAGGCCCGTACCACGAGGCGAGCGGTCGCGGACGCTTGACAGCGGGCGCGGATACACTCCGGAGTGTGAGCGTCGATCCTGCAGTGTTCGCCCGGCTGCTTGAGATCGCGGATCAGTTGCCGAAGGTGCCGGGGATAGGGAAGGTCGAGATCGCCGAGGGCGAGATCGTCATGATGACGTCACCGGTCATGCGACACGAACTCGCTGTACTGCACATCGCCAGGCAGCTCAATGCGCAGTTGTCGACGACCCACCCGGGCCATATCGCGTACCACGGTGCGGACCTAGTGGACCCTCGACACCGGCGTGCTGCGGACGTACGCCTGACACCCCGCCCGGCGGGCCCGTAAGTTTCCTCTCGTCAGTTCGTACGAACAGCAGAGGAATTCACCATGGCCACCTTCGTCCTCGTCCCCGGCGTCCTGCACGGCGGCTGGTGGTACCGGCCGTTGACCGGGCGGCTGCGGGCGGCCGGGCACGAGGTGTACCCGGTGACGCTGAGCGGGGTGAGCGAGCGCGGGCACCTGAACAACGGGGCGATCAACCTGGACACCCACGTCCAGGACGTGCTGGGCCTGCTGGAGGCGGAGCAGGTCACCGACGCCGTGCTGGTCGGGCACAGCTACGGCGGCATGGTGATCTCGGCGGTCGCCGACCGGGCGCCGGAGCGGGTGGCCGCGCTGGTGCACGCCGACGCCTTCGTCCCGCGCGACGGCGAGTCGGCCCACGCGATCGTCGACGACCTCTGGAAGCAGCGGTACCTGGCCGGTGCCGCCGCCGGGAACGGGCACACCATGGTGGGACTCCACCCGGCCCTCGACCCGCGCGCGACCGTCCACCCGATGGGGACCCTGCTCCAGCCGGTGCGCCTCACCGGGGCGGTGGACGGGATCGCCCGCCGCGTCTACATCCACGCCGAGCGCTTCGAGGGCACCCCGTTCCTGGAGACCTACGAGCGCCTGCGCGACGACCCGACCTGGGCGGTGCACGCCCTCCCGGTCGGCCACGACCTGGTCCGGGAGGCGCCGGAGGAGTTCCTCAAGATCATGCTCGCCGCGGCGGAGTAGCCGGGCCGCGGGGGCGCGGCGCGATGCGGTCGCGCCACGCCCCCGTCCGACCACTACGCGATGCGGTCGAGGACGATCGGGTTCGGGGTGAACGCCGTACCCGCCGGGGAGACCCCGATGCCGCCGGCCAGCGCCTCGATGGCGTACTCGTAGCGCTCCGGGGTGTCGGTGTGCAGGGTCAGCAGCGGCTGGCCGGCCACCACGGTGTCACCGGGCTTGGCGTGCATCTCGACGCCGGCGCCGGCCTGCACCGGGTCCTCCTTGCGGGCGCGGCCGGCGCCCAGGCGCCAGGCGCAGACGCCGATCGCGTAGGCGTCCAGCTCGGTGAGCACGCCGGAGGCGGGCGCCGGGATGACGTGCTGCTCGCGGGCGACCGGGAGCGGGGCGTCGACGTCGCCGCCCTGGGCGGCGATCATGCGGCGCCAGTGGTCCATCGCGGAGCCGTCCCGCAGCGCGTCGGCCGGGTCCTTGCCGTGCACGCCGGCGGCGGCGAGCATCTCGCGGGCCAGGGCGAGGGTCAGCTCGACGACGTCGGCGGGACCGCCGCCGGCCAGCACCTCGATCGACTCGCGGACCTCCAGCGCGTTGCCCGCGGTGAGGCCGAGCGGGGTGGACATGTCGGTGAGCAGGGCGACGGTGTTGACCCCGGCGGTGGTGCCCAGGCCGACCATGGTGCGGGCGAGTTCGCGGGCGTCGTCCAGGTTCTTCATGAAGGCGCCGGAGCCGACCTTGACGTCCAGCACGAGCGCGCCGGTGCCCTCGGCGATCTTCTTCGACATGATCGAGGAGGCGATCAGCGGGATGGCCTCGACGGTGCCGGTGACGTCGCGCAGCGCGTACAGCTTCTTGTCGGCGGGCGCGAGACCGTCGCCGGCCGCGCAGATGACCGCGCCGGCGTCGCGCAGCACGTCCATCATCTCGTCGTTGGAGAGCAGGGCGCGCCAGCCGGGGATGGACTCCAGCTTGTCCAGGGTGCCGCCGGTGTGGCCGAGGCCGCGGCCGGACAGCTGCGGGACGGCGGCACCGCAGGCGGCGACCAGCGGGGCGAGCGGGAGGGTGATCTTGTCGCCGACGCCGCCGGTGGAGTGCTTGTCGCTGGTGGGCAGCGGCAGCGAGGAGAAGTCCATCCGGACGCCGGAGCGGATCATGGCCTCGGTCCAGCGGCTGATCTCGTGCGGCTTCATGCCGTTCAGCAGGATCGCCATGGCCAGCGCGGACATCTGCTCGTCGGCGACCTCGCCACGGGTGTAGGCGTCGATGACCCAGTCGATCTGAGCGTCGCTCAGCTCTCCGCGGTCGCGCTTGGTCCTGATGACGGAGATGGCGTCCATGCGTGCTCCAAGAGGGGTTTCAGATGCGTCGTGCACATGCGTCGTGCACATACGTCGAGAAGATGCGTGGAAAGCGAAGAGTGCCGCGAGATGACCGGGTTACGGCCCACTCGCGACACTCTACGCGCGTAACAATTGCCGAGGCTAGAGCCGCTCCGGACCGAACGCGTCGGGCAGGACCTCGCTCATCGGCTTCACGCCGGAGGCCAGGTCGACCAGCAGTTCCGGCCCGCCGTGCTCGTACAGCAGCTGGCGGCAGCGCCCGCACGGCATCAGCAGTTCGCCCGCGCCGTCGACGCAGGTGAAGGCGACCAGCCGGCCGCCGCCGGAGGCGTGCAGCGCGGACACCAGCCCGCACTCGGCGCACAGCGCGAGCCCGTACGAGGCGTTCTCCACGTTGCAGCCGCTGACCAGCCGACCGTCGTCGACCAGCGCCGCCGCGCCGACCGGGAACTTGCTGTACGGGGCGTACGCGCGGCCCATGGCCTCGCGCGCCGCCTCGCGCAGCCGCTCCCAGTCGACCGCGGGGGCCGTCACTTGCCCTGGCCCTTGCGGTAGACCTGACCGTCGGCCTTGGGCATCCGCAGACGCTGCGAGGCCAGCGAGAGCACCACCAGGGTGATCAGGTACGGCGTGGCGACGATCAGCGGACGCTGCACCTCGTCGGTCAGCGCGTACCAGGCGCCCAGGCCGCCGGCCACCACGAAGGAGACCACGGTCGCGGTGAACTTGCGGCGGTACAGCTGCCACAGGGCGAACAGCGCCATCGCGATCGCGACGACCAGGATCAGCACGTGCACCGACTCCGGGTCGCGCAGCTGGAGGCTGTCGGTGAAGCCGAACAGGCCGGCGCCGATGGCGAGGCCGCCGGGCATCCAGTTGCCGAAGATCATCGCCGCGAGGCCGATGAAGCCGCGGCCCAGGGTCTGGCCGTCCTTGTAGAAGTGCGCGGCGACCAGCGAGAGGTACGCGCCGCCGAGGCCCGCGAAGGCGCCCGAGGCGATGACCGCCAGGTACTTGTACTTGTAGACGTTGACGCCCAGCGACTCGGCGGCCGTCGGGTTCTCACCGCAGGAGCGCAGCCGCAGGCCGAACACCGTGCGCCAGAGCAGGAAGTAGCTGGCCACGATCAGCACGGCCGCCAGCACCACGACCACCGAGAGGTTGGTGACCAGGCCGCCGAGCACGCCGGCGACGTCGGAGACCAGGAACCAGTGGTGGTTCTCGATGCTCTTCAGGCCGGAGGACAGCCCCGGGACGGTGATGTACGGCAGCGGGTCCGCCGGCGGGGACTGGTTCGCCCCGGCACCGGCCGAGATGTAGTCCTTGTAGTAGATCCGGTTGACGTACGCGCAGATGCCGGGGATCAGCAGGTTGATGCCGACGCCGGAGACGATGTGGTCGACGCCGAAGGTGACCGTGATGACCGCGTGCAGCAGACCGCCGAGCGCACCGCCGAGCATGCCGGCCAGCAGGCCGACCCACGGGTTGACCAGGTAGCCCGCCCAGGCGCCGCAGAAGGTGCCGGCGACCATCATGCCTTCGAGGCCGATGTTGACCACACCGGCCCGCTCGGACCAGAGACCGCCCAGACCGGCCATGCCGATCGGCACGGCGGAGCCGAGCGCCGCGGCGACCTGACCGGAGGAGGTCAGCGAGTGGTTGCCGGTGGCCATGCCCACGGCGGCGAAGAGGACCAGGGCGCCCGCGATCAGCAGGAGCACCACGGGCCAGGACAGCTTGCGCTTCTTCGCGGGCGCGCCCGGCGCCTTCGGACGAGCGGCAGTCGCCGTGCTCACGCGGACACCTCCTTCTTCTCAGTGGCCGCGAGCTGGGCGGCGAGCTGGGCGCCGACCTTCTGCTGCTGGCGCTTCAAGCCGTAGCGGCGCACCAGCTCGTACGCGACGACGACGCAGATGACGATGGTGCCCTTCATGACGTCGACGATCTCGAAGGGGAACCCGCCCTTGAGCGGCAGCTGCGAGCCGGTGGCGTCCAGGAAGGCGAAGAGCAGGGCCGCGAAGGCGATGCCGATCGGGCTGTTCCGGCCGAGCAGGGCGATCGAGATGCCCAGGAAGCCGAGGCCGGGCTGGAAGCTCTGGCCGTAGTAGTACGAGTTCTGCAGGAGTTCGGGCAGGCCGATCAGACCGGCGATGGCGCCCGAGACCACCATCGAGATGACCACCATGCGCTTGACGTTCACGCCGGACGCGGTCGCGGCGGACTCCGAGCGGCCGGTGGCGCGCAGGTCGAAGCCGAAACGGGTGCGGCTCAGGGTGAACTGGAAGACCACACCGACCAGGGCGGCGATGAAGATGAAGCCCCAGAGGTCCCCGCCGGCGGTGGGGATGGTGAAGAAGTGGCTGGACTGCGAGACCGGGTCGGTCTGGATCGAGTTGCTGGTGCCGCTGACCTTCGGGGCGAAGATGCCGGGCACGAGCAGCAGACCGACGATCGCGAGCGAGATCGAGTTCAGCATGATGGTCGAGATGACCTCGCTGACGCCGCGGTAGACCTTGAGCAGACCGGCGATGCTCGCGTACAGACCGCCGACCAGCATCGCGGTGACCAGCAGCAGCGGGATCTGGATGATCGCCGGCAGGTCGACCTGGGCGCCGACGAAGGCCGCGAACAGCGCGGCGACCTTGTACTGGCCCTCGACACCGATGTTGAACAGGTTCATCCGGAACCCGAACGCGGCGGCCGCGGCGGCCAGGTAGTAGGTGGCGGTCCGGTTGAGGATGCTCACCTGGCCGTCCGACTTGGTGGCGTACGTGATCATCACGTTCCACGCGTCGAACGGGTTCTTGCCCGAGGTCGCCAGCAGCACGGAACAGATCGCGACGGAGAGCACGACCGCGAGCACCGGCGCCGCCAGTGCGAGCACGATCCGCTCACCGCTGATCCGCTGCGCCAGGCCGCGCTTGGCGGCGGGGTTGGGACTGGTCATGGGTTACTCCCCCGCCTGCGGGTCGTCGGCGGTGTCGGTGTGCGGGTGCTCGGCCGCGGCCTCGGTGCCCTCGGCGGCGACGGCCTGCGCCTCGGCGACGGCCTCCGGCTCGGACTCGATGTGGCCGGCGGCGGCACCGGTCATCGCGGTGCCGAGGTCCTCGGCGGTGACGGTGGCCGGGTCGGCGTCGGCGACCAGGCGGCCGCGGTAGATGACCCGGATGGTGTCGGAGAGGCCGATCAGCTCGTCCAGGTCCGCCGAGATCAGCAGGACGGCCAGGCCCTCCCGCTGGGCGACCCGGATGTGCTCCCAGATCTGCGCCTGCGCACCGACGTCCACACCGCGGGTGGGGTGGGCGGCGATCAGCAGCTTCGGCTGGTGGCTCATCTCGCGGCCGATGATCAGCTTCTGCTGGTTGCCGCCGGAGAGCGAGGCCGCGGTGACCTCGATGCCGGGGGTACGGACGTCGTACTCCCGGACGATCCGCGCGGTGTCCTCGCGGGCGGCGGCCGGCTTGAGCAGCACACCGCTGGAGTTGGGCGCCTCGGTGACGTGGCCGAGGATCCGGTTCTCCCAGAGCGGGGCCTCCAGCAGCAGGCCGTGCTTGTGGCGGTCCTCGGGGATGTAGCCGATGCCGGCCTCGCGGCGGGCCCGGGTCTGGGTGCCGGAGAGGTCCTTGCCGTCCAGGGTGACGGTGCCGCCGTCCAGCGGCAGCATGCCCATGATGGCCTCGACGAGTTCGGCCTGGCCGTTGCCCTCGACACCCGCGATGCCGAGGATCTCGCCCTTGTGGATGCGCAGCGAGATGTCGTCCAGGACGACGCGCTCGATGCCCTCGGCGTCGGTCTTGGCGATCCTCAGGCCCTCGACCTTGAGCATCTCGGTGGTGGTGACGGTCGACTCGCGGCTCTCCGGGGAGGGCAGCTCGGCGCCGACCATCAGCTCGGCCAGCTGGCGGGCGGTCACGGCCTTCGGGTCGGCGTCGCCGACCGTGGTGCCGCGCCGGATGACGCTGATCGCGTCGGCGACCGCGAGCACCTCGTGCAGCTTGTGCGAGATGAAGATGACGGTGACGCCCTCGGCCTTGAGCTCGCGCAGGTTGTCGAACAGCGCGTCGACCTCCTGCGGGACGAGCACGGCCGTCGGCTCGTCGAGGATCAGGATCTTGGCGCCGCGGTACAGCACCTTGAGGATCTCGACGCGCTGGCGGTCGGCGACGCCGAGGTCCTCGACCAGGGCGTCCGGGCGCACGCCCAGGCCGTACTGGTCGGAGATCTCCTTGATCCTCGCCTTCGCCTTGGCACCGATGCCGTGGAGCTTCTCGCCGCCGAGGACGACGTTCTCCAGCACGGTGAGGTTGTCGGCCAGCATGAAGTGCTGGTGCACCATGCCGATGCCGCGCGCGATGGCGTCACCGGGGGTGTTGAACTCGCACAGCTCGCCGTTGATCGCGATGGTGCCCTCGTCCGGCTTCTGCATGCCGTAGAGGATCTTCATCAGCGTCGACTTGCCGGCGCCGTTCTCGCCCATGAGGGCGTGCACCGTGCCGGTGCGGACGGTGAGGTTGATGTCGTGGTTGGCCACGACACCGGGGAAGCGCTTGGTGATGCCGCGCAGTTCGACGGCCGGGGTCGCCGTCCCCGCGCTGGGGGTTCCGTCCTTGCGCAGGGGGACGGGGTCTGATGCGGTGATGGCGGTCTCCTGGTGGTCTGGAGGCGCGTCGTTGCGCTCGGAGGGCCAAGGGGGGACAGGGGGGAAACGTGGAGACGGAACGGGGCCCGGGGGTGCGCGTCGAGCGCACCCTGCCGGGCCCCTCCCGTTGATCGAGTCGATCGTCACGCTGCCGGGCAGGCGGCAGCGTCAGGTCGCGTCCCGGGACGCGCCGGCCTCAGGAGGTCGGCGCGGTCGGGATGGTGGTCGCGCCGCTGGTGATGGCGTCGCTGGCGGCCTTGAGCTTGTCCTGGATGTCGTCGATCTTGCCGCCGGTGGTGGCGAGCGAGACACCGTTGGCCTTGAGGTCGAAGAGCTTGATGCCGGTGAACGGCGTGCCCTTCTTGACCGAGTCGATGTACGCGAACACCGCGTTGTCGACGTTCTTGACCATCGAGGTCAGGATGCTGTTCTTGAACTTCGCCAGGGCCGGCTGGTTGGCCTGGTCGGAGTCGACGCCGATGGCCCACTTGCCCGCGTTGGCGACGGCCTCGATGGAGCCGTTGCCGGAGGAGCCGGCGGCGGCGTAGATGACGTCCGCACCCTTGTCGAGCTGGCCCTGCGCGGCCTCCTTGCCCTTGTCGGGCGAGTTGAAGCCGGTGAAGTCCGGGGGGGTGGTCAGGTAGGTGGTCTCGACCTGGATGCTCGGGTCGACGGACTTGGCACCCGCCTTGTAACCGGCCTCGAACTTCTTGATCAGCTCGGACTGCACACCGCCGATGAAGCCGATGTGGTGGGCCTTCGACTTGCTCGCGGCGGCGACGCCGGCGAGGTACGAACCCTCCTGCTCGGCGAAGAGCAGCGAGGTGACGTTGGACGGCTGGTCCTTGTCGTTCGAGTCGATGATCGCGAACTTGACGTTCGGGTTGTCCTTGGCGACCTTGTTGACCGCCGGCTGGTAGACGAAGCCGACCGCGATGATGGTCTTGTAGCCGGCGTCGACCAGGTTCTTGAGGCGGGTCTCCTTGTCGGCCTCGGCCTCGCCCGACTTGGCCTCGGCCTCGGTCACGGAGACGCCCAGGTCGGCCTTGGCCTTGTCGAGACCGCGCGCGGCGGAGTCGTTGAAGGACTGGTCACCGCGGCCGCCGATGTCGTAGGCCATGCCGACCTTGAGAGCGTCGGAAGACCCGGCGGAGGCGTTGGTGTCATTGCTCTTTGCGCCGCAAGCGGCGAGCGAGGCCATGCCCAGGGAACCCGAGAGCACAACCGCGGCGAGCTTCATTGAACGGCGCAAGGGAGTTTCTCCTTCTCACACGCACCCGATTAGCGTGGTCGGACGCCACCGTAACGCGCGTAGAACACGGTTGGGTTACGGGCTGCCGGAGCATTCGGGTTGTTATCAAACCGTGGTCTGACGGCCGTCCCCGAGCCCTTTTCCCGTGCGCGGACGGTGAATCCGAGACTTGGTCCGGCCCAGTCTACGGAACCGTTTCGAAACCCCGGATCTCGACAACGTGCTCACGCGTCGCCCGCAAACCCCCTTGAAACGGTCAGATCCGGTCATCCTCCAGGGCCAGCGCCGCGAACAGCTCCACACCCACGCCGATCGCCCGCTCGTCCACGTCGAACCGGCCCTGGTGCAGGTCACGGACGGTGGTGTCGCCGGGGGCCCGGACGCCCAGCCGGGCCAGCGCGCCCGGGGCGTGCTCCAGGTACCAGGAGAAGTCCTCGCCGCCCAGGCTCTGTTCGGTGCCCTCCACCACCTCGGCGCCGTCCCCGCCGAACCGGGCGGTCATCGTCTCCTCCAGCCGCGCGACCGAGACCGCCTCGTTGACCACCGGCGGCACCCCGCGGTGGTAGTCCAGGGTCCACTTGGCCCGGTAGGTCTCGGCGAGCTTGGCGATCAGCTCGTGCAGCAGGTCCGGCGCCTCGCGCCAGCCGTCCAGCTCCAGGCAGCGGACGGTGCCCTCCAGTTCGGCGTGCTGCGGGATGACGTTGGGCGCGGAACCGGAGGCGATCCGGCCCCAGACCAGGCTGACGCCCCAGCGCGGGTCCATCCGGCGGGCCAGGGCGGCCGGCAGGTCCGCGGCCATCCGGGCGATCGCGGTCACCAGATCGGTGGTCAGGTGCGGGCGGGCGGTGTGCCCGCCGGGGCCGTCCAGGTGCAGCACCAGGCGGTCGCAGGCCGAGGTGATCGCGCCGACCCGCAGGGCGATCCGGCCCACCTCCACCTTGGGGTCGCAGTGCACCGCGAAGATCCGGCCGACGCCGTCCATCCCGCCCGCCTTGATGACGTCCAGCGCCCCGCCGGGCATGACCTCCTCGGCCGGCTGGAACACCAGCCGGACCGGGCGGCGCAGCTCGCCCGAGCGCAGTGCCCCGGCCAGCACCAGCCCGGTGCCGAGCACCACCGAGGTGTGCACGTCGTGGCCGCAGGCGTGGGCCCGGCCGGGGACGGTCGAGCGGTACGGCACGTCGGTCTTGGCGTCGTCGATCGGCAGCGCGTCGATGTCGGCGCGGAAGGCCAGGAACTCGGTGCCCGGAGCGGTGCCGGCCGGGACGAGGTCGACCAGCAGCCCGGTGCCGCCGGGCAGCACCCGCGGCTCCAGGCCCGCCGCGACCAGCCGGTCGCGCAGCAGGTTGGTGGTGCGGAACTCCTGGCGGCCGAGCTCCGGGTGCCGGTGCAGATCACGGCGGAAGGCGATCAGCTCGGGCTCCAGCCTCCGCACCCGGGCGCGCAGTTCGGCGGCGGGGCGTGCGACGGCGGGAGTGACGCCCGGCTGAGCGGGCTCAGGACGGTTCATCTCCCCAAGAGTAGGCCCGTTGGGGGGATTTGGCCCGACTTCCGGAAAACTAGTCCCCGGATGGGCGCATACCGGCCTGACAGGTGGGTATGACATCTCGTTTCAGCCGCCTTCCCCGGGTTGCTTGCCCTGTGCAACGATCACCCTGGCCGGCGGTCACGGCCGCCACCGGCTTGACGGCCGGGCCCCCTGACGGCCGCTCAGCGGGCCCGTTCTGCGGCCGCTCCCCCCGTCGTACGCCCGGCGCCCGGCTGACGGGCCGGACCGGAGCGCTCGCTCCGCGCACCCGGTTGAGATGATCGGACGAACGACCGGATGAGCCCCAGGGAGTGGCAATGACCGAGCAGAAGGTGGCCGTGGTCACCGGTGCCAGCAGCGGAATCGGCGCGGCGACCGCCCGCCGGCTGGCCGCCGAGGGCTTCGAGGTGGTGCTGACCGCGCGCCGGACCGAGCGGATCGAGGCGCTGGCCAAGGAGATCGCCGAGCGGGGCGGTTCGGCCAGGGCGCTCACGCTGGACGTCACCGACCGGGCCGCCGTGGACGCCTTCGCGGCCGAGGTCGGCCGGGTGGACGTCCTGGTGAACAACGCGGGCGGCGCGATCGGCGCGGAGAGCGTCGAGCACGGCGACCCGGCCGACTGGCGGGCCATGTACGAGGTGAACGTGCTCGGGGTGCTGCACGTGACCCAGGCACTGCTGCCCGCCCTGCGCGCCACCGGCGACGGCACCGTACTGGTGCTCTCCTCGACCGCCGCGCTGACCGCGTACGAGGGCGGCGGCGGGTACGTCGCGGCCAAGCACGCCGCCCACACCATCGCGGCGACGCTGCGGCTGGAGCTGTGCGGGGAGCCGATCCGGGTGATCGAGATCGCGCCCGGGATGGTGAAGTCCGAGGGCTTCGCCGTCACCCGCTTCCGCGGTGACGAGGAGAAGGCCGCCGCCGTGTACGCGGGCGTGGCCGAGCCGCTGACCTCGGAGGACATCGCGGACACCGTGGCCTGGGCGGTCACCCGGCCCTCGCACGTGAACATCGACCTGCTGGTGGTCCGCCCGCGGGCGCAGGCCGCCAACCACAAGGTCCACCGCGGCTGACCGGCCCCTCCCCCGGCGGGCGGCCCGACGACACCCCCTGATCGAACACGTGTCGTACACGAGTGGTACACACGTGCGATGACGATCTTCCGGGCCGCCCGCCCACGGGTGCTGCTGACCGCCTTGGCGGCAGGCACCCTCCTGCTCACCGCCGCCTGCGACAACACCGTGACGACGGCCCAGGACAAGGCCTCCGGCACCACCGCGCCCGCCGCCGGCAGCCCGACGACGGCCCCGACGCCCACCCCCGGGCCCAAGGGCGAGGCCGACCCGGCGCTCAAGGCCTTCTACGGCCAGCAGATCACCTGGGCGGACTGCCCGGCCGACCCCAAGGCCGACAAGGCGAAGATCGACACCTCCGGCATGCAGTGCGGCAAGCTGCACGTCCCGCTCGACTACGCGAACCCCGCCACCGACGCGATCGACCTCGCCCTGATCAAGTACGCGGCGGCCGACCGGGGCAAGCGGGTCGGCTCACTGATGGTCAACCCCGGCGGCCCCGGCGCCTCCGGCGTCGAGATGGTCAAGTACGGCGCCAAGGACTTCGACGGCACCCTGCACGACCGCTTCGACGTGATCGGCTTCGACCCGCGCGGCACCGGCGACAGCGCGCCCGTGGTCTGCTACGACGACAAGCAGCTCGACGCCGCCAACCAGGAGGACGCGCCGGACGACCCCGCCGAGCGCAGGGCCGCCCACGTCAAGCAGTCCACCGACCACGCCACCGCCTGCCAGGCCAGGTCCGGCAAGCTGCTGCCCTTCGTCGGCACCCGCAACACCGCCCGCGACCTGGACGTGCTGCGCGCCGCCGTCGGCGACCGGAAGCTCAACTACCTCGGCATCTCCTACGGCACCTACCTCGGCGCCCTGTACGCCGAGGAGTTCCCGCAGAACACCGGCCGGCTGGTCCTGGACGGCGCCGTCGACCCGGCCCAGGACACCCTGGACCACGGCGTCGACCAGCAGGTCGGCTTCGAGAAGTCCTTCGAACGCTTCGCCGCCGACTGCGTGGACAACCACCCCGACGAGTGCCCGCTCGGCACGGACCGGACCAAGGCCGCCAAGAAGGCCGCCGACTTCCTGGACGGCCTCCACGACCACCCGCTGACCACCAAGGACGGCCGCAAGCTCGGCCGCGACATGGCCTGGACCGGCGTCATCTCGCTGCTGTACGGCGACGAGAAGACCTCCTGGCAGTACCTGCGGGCCAGCCTCGGCTGGGCGATGAAGCGCGACAAGGGCGACTACCTGCTGGCCTTCGCCGACGACTACAACGGCCGCGACGAGAACGGCCACTACAGCCCGATGGACGAGGCCAACAGCGCGATCAGCTGCGCCGACGCGGCCCGCCCCGCGCCGACCCCCGAGCACGCCCGGCAGGCCGTCGAACGGCTGCGGGCCGAGGCGCCGCTGCTCTCCAAGGACGTCACGGTGGACGACTACACCGAGCCCGGCTGCGCCTACTGGCCGTTCAAGACCCAGGAGAAGCCGCACACCATCCGCGCCGAGGGCGCCGCCCCGATCCTGGTGGTCGGCACCACCGGGGACCCGGCCACCCCGTACTCCTCCGCCCAGAAGCTGGCCCAGGGCTTCGCCAGGGCCACCCTGCTCACCCGGGTGGGCGAGGGCCACGGCGCCTTCGGCAAGGGCAGCGCCTGCACCGACCTCGCCATGGCCGCCTACCTGACCGACGGCACCATGCCGGCCGAGGGCACCCGCTGCGGCTGAGCCGCTAGCAGATCCGTACGGGGAGGGCGCTGACGAGAAGGTGTCAACGTCACAACTTGATAGCTCGTCCGGATGAATTCCGCGCGCGCCCTCCCCAACTGATGAGCGCTCAACTACCTTTGAGGAGCTGCCAGAACGGCGCCGCGCGCCCCCTCCGCAGCCCCATACTCCACCTGCTCCACCACCCCACACCAGCCGCTTCCCGCCCTCACGAGGAGGACCCGCTGGCCAGCGACATCCCGTCACAGCGGCCCGACGTCCGCAGCGAGCCGACCCTCCTCGGCCTGCACCGCTTCAACGAGGCGGACGCCGGCGCTGCCGAGGAGGCCCTGCTGGCCTGCTGCGGCAGCCACCGCTGGGCCCTGCGCCTCACCGCCCACCGCCCCTACCCCGACATAGAGTCCCTGCTGGCCGCCGCCAGCGAGGCCTCCTACGACCTGCGCCCGGCGGACCTCGCCGAGGCCCTGGCCGACGAGAGCTGGATGCCGCAGCCGCTGCTCGGCATGCGCGCCCCCGGCAGCCAGGCCGCGCACACCGCGCTGCGGGCCGCCCACGCCGCCTACGAGGCCCGGTTCGGCCACGTCTTCGTGGTCTGCCTGGACGGCGTCGACCCGGAGGAGATGCTCGACGCCGTGCTCTCCTCCATCCGCACCCGGCTGGCCAACGACCCGGACGAGGAGCGGCTGACCGCGGCGGACGAGCTCCGGCGGATCGCCCTCACCCGACTGGAGCACCTGGTCGCCACCCACTCCGAGGCCGGAGCGCGCTGAGCCCCCGCCCCCGGCGCGCCACGCCGGGGGCGGTGCGGCCGGACCCGATTTCATCCCCCCGGGTGAATCCGATCGCCGCCCGTCACCATGAAGCCCAGGCTTGTCACTCAGCGTGACCGAAGTGGCCCGGGTTCCCTCCGCACTAGGCCAGAAGTGCCTGATTGATCACACCTGGGTACCCCGGAGGCGGTTCCCGACGAGGCGTCGATAGGATGCTGGCGGCCGGTGGACCGTACCCGGCCGGGCTGACCGACACCGAAGCCGGCCGAGCCCCCAATCGCTTCCGGAGGGTTTTTCCGTGCCGGCTGGAACGCTGTACCGCGGCCGGGAAGGCATGTGGAGCTGGGTGGCTCATCGAGTCACCGGCGTCCTCATCTTCTTCTTCCTGTTCGCCCACGTCCTGGACACCGCCCTCGTGCGAGTGTCGCCGGAGTCCTACGACACCGTCATTCAGACGTACAAGACTCCGCTCGTGAACCTGATGGAGTACGGCCTGGTGGCCGCCATCCTGTTCCACGCGCTCAACGGCCTGCGCGTCGTCGCGGTGGACTTCTGGTCCAAGGGCCCGAAGTACCAGAAGCAGATGCTGTGGACCGTCGTCGGGGTCTGGGTCGTCCTGATGGCCGGCTCCTTCTACGGCATCCTGCAGCACACGCTGATCTCCTGGTTCGGGAAGTGAGCTGACTGATGTCCACGGACTACTCCGACGCGATCGTCGTCCCCTCCAAGCAGGCGCACACCGGCAAGGGCCTCGGCACGGGCAACCCCGCCGACGCCTTCGTCATCGAGCCGCCGCGCAAGCGGACCGGGAAGACCCCGCGCCGCACCCGCACCAACTTCGAGATGCTGGCCTGGCTCTTCATGCGCCTGTCCGGTGTCGTCCTGGTCGTGCTGATCCTCGGCCACCTGCTGATCATGCTGGTCCTGGACGGTGGCGTCTCCAAGATCGGGTTCGCCTTCGTCGCCGGTCGCTGGGCCTCGCCGTTCTGGCAGGGCTGGGACCTCCTGATGCTCTGGCTCGCCATGCTGCACGGCGCCAACGGCATGCGTCAGGTCATCAACGACTACGCCGAGAAGGACTCGACCCGGCTCTGGCTCAAGGGGCTCATGGGTACCGCCACGGTCTTCACCGTGCTGCTGGGCACCCTGGTGATCTTCACCTTCGACCCCAACATCTGAGCCGCGAGCACCATCGACCATCGGCAGAGGCCAGAGGCGAGTTAACCCCCCATGCAGATTCACCAGTACGACACCGTCATCGTCGGCGCCGGCGGCGCCGGCATGCGCGCGGCCATCGAGTCGACGCAGCGCAGCCGCACCGCCGTCCTGACCAAGCTCTACCCGACCCGGTCCCACACCGGCGCGGCCCAGGGCGGCATGTGCGCCGCCCTGGCCAACGTCGAGGAGGACAACTGGGAGTGGCACACCTTCGACACGGTCAAGGGCGGTGACTACCTGGTCGACCAGGACGCCGCCGAGATCATGTGCAAGGAGGCCATCGACGCCGTCCTCGACCTGGAGAAGATGGGCCTGCCCTTCTCCCGGACCGAGCAGGGCCGGATCGACCAGCGCCGCTTCGGCGGTCACTCCCGCAACCACGGCGAGGCCCCGGTCCGCCGCTCGTGCTACGCGGCCGACCGCACCGGCCACATGATCCTCCAGACGCTGTTCCAGAACTGCGTCAAGCACGGCGTCGAGTTCTTCAACGAGTTCTACGTCCTCGACCTGCTGATCAACGAGGGCAAGACGGCCGGCGTCGTCGCCTACGAGCTGGCCACCGGCGAGATCCACGTCTTCCAGGCCAAGTCGGTCGTGTTCGCCTCCGGCGGCACCGGCAAGTTCTTCAAGGTCTCCTCCAACGCCCACACCCTCACCGGTGACGGCCAGGCCGTGGCCTACCGCCGCGGCCTGCCGCTGGAGGACATGGAGTTCTTCCAGTTCCACCCGACGGGCATCTGGCGCATGGGCATCCTGCTCACCGAGGGCGCCCGCGGCGAGGGCGGCATCCTGCGCAACAAGGACGGCGAGCGCTTCATGGAGCGCTACGCCCCCGTCATGAAGGACCTCGCGTCCCGTGACGTCTGCTCCCGCGCGATCTACACCGAGATCCGCGAAGGCCGCGGCTGCGGTCCGGACGGCGACCACGTCTACCTGGACCTGACCCACCTGCCGCCGGAGCAGCTGGACGCCAAGCTCCCGGACATCACCGAGTTCGCGCGCACCTACCTCGGCATCGAGCCCTACACGGACCCGATCCCGATCCAGCCCACCGCGCACTACGCCATGGGCGGCATCCCGACCAACGTCGAGGGTGAGGTCCTGCGCAACAACACCGACGTCGTCCCGGGCCTGTACGCGGCCGGCGAGGTCGCCTGCGTGTCCGTGCACGGCGCCAACCGCCTCGGCACCAACTCGCTGCTGGACATCAACGTGTTCGGCCGTCGCGCAGGCATCGCCGCCGCCGACTACGCCAACGCGAACGAGTTCGTCCCGCTCCCGGAGGACCCGGAGGCGCTGGTCCAGGGCATGGTCGACAGGCTCCGCGAGTCGACCGGCACCGAGTCCGTGGCGCAGATCCGCAAGGAGCTGCAGGAGACCATGGACGCCAACGCGATGGTCTACCGCACCGGCGCCACCCTCAAGCAGGCCGTCGAGGACATCGCCGCCCTGCGGGAGCGCTACAAGCACGTCTCCATCCAGGACAAGGGCTTCCGGTACAACACGGACCTCCTGGAGGCCATCGAGCTGGGCAACCTGCTCGACCTGGCCGAGGTGCTGGCCGTCTCCGCGCTGGCCCGTGAGGAGTCCCGCGGCGGTCACTACCGCGAGGACTTCCCGACCCGTGACGACGTGAAGTTCATGCAGCACACCATGGCGTACCAGGAGGTCGCCGCCGACGGCAGCACCTCCATCCGCCTCGACTACAAGCCGGTCGTCACGACCCGCTACCAGCCGATGGAGCGTAAGTACTGATGAGCACTCCGACTGTGGAGCACTCGGCCGCTCTGGACGCGGTCGAGGCCGGTGGCGTACAGCTGATCACCGTCACCTTCCGGATCCGCCGGTTCAACCCGGAGGAGCACCCGGACCCGGTGTGGGTCGACTACCAGCTGACCCTGGACCCGAAGGAGCGCGTCCTGGACGCGCTCAACAAGATCAAGTGGGAGCAGGACGGCACCCTCACCTACCGCCGTTCCTGCGCGCACGGCATCTGCGGCTCCGACGCCATGCGGATCAACGGCCGCAACCGGCTGGCGTGCAAGACCCTGATCAAGGACGTCGACCCGGAGAAGCCGATCACGATCGAGGCCATCAAGGGCCTGACGGTCCTCAAGGACCTGGTCGTGGACATGGACCCGTTCTTCCAGGCGTACAAGGACGTCATGCCGTTCCTCATCACCAAGGGGAACGACCCGACCCGCGAGCGCCTGCAGTCCGCCGAGGACCGCGAGCGCTTCGACGACACCACCAAGTGCATCCTGTGCGCCGCGTGCACGTCGTCCTGCCCGGTGTTCTGGAACGACGGCCAGTACTTCGGCCCGGCCGCCATCGTCAACGCGCACCGCTTCATCTTCGACTCGCGCGACGAGGGTGCCGAGCAGCGCCTGGAGATCCTCAACGACCGTGAGGGCGTGTGGCGTTGCCGCACCACCTTCAACTGCTCCGAGGCCTGCCCGCGCGGCATCGAGGTCACCAAGGCGATCCAGGAAGTGAAGCGGGCGCTGGTCACCCGCCGCTTCTGATCCCCGCCCGACACCCACGGAGGCCCCCGTCCGATCCTTCCGATCGGACGGGGGCCTCCGTGTTCCTCACTTCAGCGCACCGGCACCGGAGGGGTCGCTCCAGCCGCTGTAGTACACCAGGTGCCGGTCGGCCGTGACGGCCCACAGGTCCGGCTTGCCGTCGCCGTCCACGTCGCCCGAGCTGCCGAGCGTCGGGTACTTGTCGACGGTGAAGCCGCTCGCGACGACGCCAGCCTTCGGGTCGACGAGGGCGGAGAAGTCGAAGGTGCCGTCGGCCTTCTTCGCGATCGGGTAGGCGTGCAGCTCCCCGGTGGCCCGGTCACGCGCCCAGAGGGCGAGGTTGCCGGCCGCGTCCGGGCCCGGGGCGACCAGGTCGTAGCCCGCCCAGGCGCCGTCGGTGGTGAGCTGGCGGGC
This sequence comes from Kitasatospora sp. NPDC059088, assembly GCF_042738155.1. Lineage (NCBI taxonomy): Bacteria > Bacillati > Actinomycetota > Actinomycetes > Kitasatosporales > Streptomycetaceae > Kitasatospora > Kitasatospora sp. NPDC059088. The sequence goes on from NZ_JBHYGR010000002.1 coordinate 21,995, forward strand.
GGTCCGCAGCCGGTAGGAGAAGCCGGGGTTGGCGAACAGCCAGAGGTTGCCGTCCTCCACGGTCATCAGGGAGGAGACCATCCGGCTGTCCAGGGAGCCGATCAGGGCGATCTGGTCGGCCTTGTGCCAGTCGGTGGCGAAGCCGGCCGGGCAGGCGGCGGCCGTTCCGGCGGCGTTCTGGCAGGCGGACGGCCGGGAGATCGCCGACGGGTACCCGGTGAACGAGGCGTAGTCCTGGTTGCTGTAGAAGTACAGCGCCGGCGAGCCGCTCGGGTGCATCAGCAGGTCGTCCATCGGCGCGTGCATGTTGGCGTCCCAACCGCGGTGCGCCACCTGGACGTTGGACCAGGAGGTCTGGTTCGGGGACTGGACGGCCCGGATCACCGCGGACGGCGTGGTGTCACCCGAGCCGCTGCTGATGATCTGCAGGTTGCCCGCTGCGTCCGGCAGCAGGACGTCCGGGACGCCGTCCCCGTCGACGTCGCCGGGCGCCTTGGGCGGGTTGGGGTTCGACGGGGCGTAGAAGGTGTAGCCCGCCCCGCCGACGTTGCCCGCGTCGTCGATCACCTGGACGTTGAGGGTGTTGGTGCCCCAGTTCAGGACCCGCAGGCTGACGGTCGCCGTGCCGTCGTCCTCCGGGACGACGGCGTCGGGCGAGTCGCAGCCACCGACGCCGAGGTTGCCCCAGCCGTAGCGGATGCAGGCGATCCCGGAGGACTCGCCGCCGGCCGGCACCGGGTCGGTGGTCCTGACCACGAAGGTGCCGACCTGGCCCGCGAACTTGGGGGCGGTGCCGCTCGCCGGGAAGTCGGTCGAGGAGACCGTGGCGGTCGGGCTGGTGGTGTCCACCGTGAAGTGGCAGTCCGCCGACGGGGCGGAGGCCTGGGCGCCCTGGAGGGCCCAGGCGTGCCAGGCGTAGCTGTGGCCGTCCAGCAGACCGGGGACGGTGAGGCCCGCCTGCGGGGCCCCGTTGGCCTGGGCCTCACCGGTGAACACCGGGTCCTCGGCGCCGGTGGTCACGTCCCAGACCCCGAACCGGGCGCCGGTGCCGGCGACCTTGACGTTGAGCGCCGGCCCGTTGACGCTCCGGCCGATCCAGGCCGGGTCGCCCGCCGGGCCGCAGGCCCCGAGGTGCTGGGCGTCGACGCCCTGACTGGTCCCCAGGACGGCCGGCCCGGCATCGGCCACCGCCACCGTCGGCGTGGCCAGCAGCCCGGCGGCCACGGTCGCCGCGGCGACCCCGCCGAATCTGCGCAGGTGCACGTGCTTCATCGAAATTCCCCCCACCCATCGTGCTCGGCGCGTCCGGTACGCGCGTACGAGCGGAGAGGATCTTGCCAGCGGAGAACCACCGGCGGCAACGGGGATTCCGACCGGCGGCCCGCCCACGGCACGGAGGCCCCGCCCGAGTTGATCGGGCAGGGCCTCCGTCGGCGGATCAGTTCAGCGGGCCGAGGTCGTTGGCATCGGTCCAGCCGCTGTACATCACCAGGTGCCGGTCGGCCGTGACGGCCCACAGGTCCGGCTTGCCGTCACCGTCGGCGTCGCCCGAGCTGCCGAGGGTCGGGTACGCGGCCACGGTGAAGCCGGTGGCGACGACGCCCGCCTTCGGGTCGGCGAGGGCGGAGAAGTCGAAGGTGCCGTCGGCCTTCTTCGGGACCGGGTAGGCGTGCAGCTCGCCGGTGGCCCGGTCACGCGCCCAGAGGGCGAGGTTGCCGGCCGCGTCCGGGCCCGGGGCGACCAGGTCGTAGCCCGCCCAGGCACCGGAGGTGGTGAGCTTGGTGATCTTGTCGAAACCGGAGGTGGCCCCGGCGAGCAGCCAGAGGTTCCCGCTCTCCAGCGTCAGGAGTGACGGCGAGGTGCCGCCGGCCACCGGGCCGAAGGCGACGATCTGGTCGGTCTTGGACCAGTCGGCGGCGAAGCCGGCCGGGCAGGGCTGCGGCTCGAACGGGTCGCCGCACACGCGGTCGCCCGAACGGTCGAAGCCCTTGGTCATGCCTCCGTAGTCCCAGTTCCGGTAGACGGTCAGGGAGGCGTCGCCCGGCTTGTGGATGAACAGGTCGTCCGAGGACGGCGCGTGGTAGTCCCACCCCCGGTGGGCGACCTGGTAGGGCGCCCAACTCTGCCCGGAGGGAGCGCGGTTGGCCGCGATGACGGCGTTCGGCGTCGTGTCGGTCGCGTTGACGCCGATGTACTGCAGGTTGCCCTGGGCGTCGGGGAGCAGGATGTCCGCGACACCGTCCCCGTCCACGTCGCCGAGGGTCTTCGGCGCGCTGGGGTTCGACGGGGCGTAGAAGGTGTAGGTCGTCCGGCCGACGTTGCCCGCGTTGTCGATCACGTTGACGACGAGGTTGTTGCTGCCCCACTGCAGGACCTTGAGGTCGATCTTCGCCGTACCGTCGGCATCCGGCTCGACGGCCTCCGGCGAGTTGCAGTCGGTCCCGGCGTACATCCAGGCGTACCGGAAGCACGCGATTCCGGAGGCCTCACCGCCCGCGGGGACCGCATCGGCGCCCTTGAGGACGAAAGTCCCCTTCTGCCCCGCGTACTTCGTGGCGGTGCCGCTCGCCGGGAAGTCGGTCGAGGAGACCGTGACGGTCGGGGCGGTGGCGTCCACGGTGAAGTGGCAGTCCGCCGAGGGGGCGGAGGCCTGGGCACCCTGGAGGGCCCAGGCGTGCCAGGCGTAGCTGTGCCCGTCCAGCAGGCCGGGCACGCTGAGACCGGCCTGCGGGGTTCCGTAGGTCTGGGCCTCACCGGTGAACACCGGGTCCTCCGCACCCGTGGTCACGTCCCAGACGCTGAACCGGGCACCGGTACCGGTGACCTTGGCGACGAGGTCGGTGCCGGTCCCGCTCCGGCCGATCCAGGCCGGATCCGTGGTCGGACCGCAGGCCGCGGTGATCCGGTCCGCGCCCTGGGCGGTACCGACGACGGCCGGCGCGGAGTCGGCCGAGGCCGCCGGCCCGGTGAGCAGGCCGGCGGCGAGAGCCGCCACGACGACCCCGCCGAGTCTGCGGGCACGCGAAAATGTCATGAAGGTTCCCCACCCCTTGTGTTCGGCGCGTCCGGTGCGCGCGCGAGAACGGTGAGGATCCTGCCAGCGGGCACTGACAGCGGCGACGGGGATTCGGGGTCAGTCCGTGGCCGTGGCCGGGGTGCGGCGGGTGGCGCGGAGGCCGCGGAGGCCGATGGTGCCGACGGCGATGCCGAGGAGGAAGGAGGTGACGGCGAGGAGCAGGTGGATCCAGAAGAAGGCGGTGGGCTGGGAGTGGTCGCCGTTCACGAAGGCCTGGTTGCCGGAGTCCTTCCACAGGTTCTTGACGAAGGTGGTCCAGATGATCATCGACCAGACGCCGAAGGCGGTCAGGAACCAGGAGGTGCGGCGGCTGAGCTTCATGGGGTGGTCCTCGGCGGGGGTGCGGTGGCGGCGGGGTGCCTCCCCAGTATGCGCGGGCCGCCGATCGGCGTAGGGCGGGCCCCTCCTGCGGAGGACCGGTCCGGTGTGGCGGACGGCGGCGCTCCGCAGTGGGTACGGTCAGCTGGTGTCCACACCCCGTCACACCTTCGCGCAGTTGTGCGCCGCGGTCACCGCGGCCCTCCCGGTCCTGCTCGCCGCGCCCGCGGCGGTCGCGGCTCCGCAGGCGCCGCCCCCGCCGTCCGCGATCGGCGGTGAGCGGCTGGGGCTGCCCGGGGTCCAGGTCAATCCGCTGACGGGGGCGCCGGCCCTGCCGACGGACCTCACCGGCCAGTCCTGGATAGTCTCCGACGCCACGTCGGGGGACGTGCTGGCGGCCTACAACCCGCATCTCAGGCTGCCCCCCGCGAGCACCTTGAAGATCCTCTTCGCGGACACCGTGCTGCCCAAGTTCGACCGCAACGCGGTGCACCGGGTCGCCGACGAGGAGATCCAGAACATCGGCGCCGGCAGCAGCCTGGTCGGCATCAAGGAGAACCTGGACTACCGGGTCGAGGACCTGTGGCGCGGGGTGTTCCTGAGTTCGGGCAACGACGCCGTGCACGTCCTGGCCCACATGAACGGCGGCATCCAGCCGACCGTCAACGAGATGCAGGCCCGGGCCGAGGCCCTCCAGGCGCGGGACACCAAGGTGATCTCCCCGGACGGCTACGACATGGACGGCCAGCTGTCCTCGGCCTACGACCTGTCGCTGTTCGCCCGCTCCGGCCTGCGCAACCCGGACTTCCGCGGGTACTGCGCGACCCGGGACGCGATGTTCCCGGGCGCCGTCGACAAGAACACCGGCCAGCGCGGCAGCTTCGGGATCGCCAACACCGACCGGCTGCTGGGCAAGTACCCCGGGCTGATCGGGGTGAAGAACGGCACCACCACCAACGCCGGTTCGACCTTCGTCGGCGCCGCCGAGCGGAACGGGCGGACCCTGCTGGTGACGGTGATGCACCCGGCCAGCTACCAGAAGGTGTACGACGAGACGGCCGAGCTGCTGGACTGGGGCTTCGCCGCGGCGGGCAAGGTGCAGCCGGTCGGCCGGCTGGTCGACGAGCAGCAGGCCGGCGGCGAGGAGCCGACCGGTCAGGCGGGTGGCGCCGCCGGTGCCCCCGCGCCGCCGCCGCACCCCTCCCCCACCGCGGGCCGGGCCGCCGCCGGACCGGCCGGGGACGACGGGCCGGGCCCGGGCACCTGGACGGCCGTGCTGGTCGGGGCCGTGGTCGCGGCGGGCGCCGTGGTGGCCCTCCGGCGCCGGGCGTCGGGCCGCGCCGGGGACTGAGCCGCGGTCCGACGCCCCGGTCCCGGCCTCAGGTCCGGGGCCGGGGCGTCGCCGTGGGCGTGGTGTCCTTCGCCTCGGCCTCGTCGGCCGCGGCCAGCAGCGCCCGGCCGTGCTCCCTGGTCCGCTCCCGGGCCGCCGCCGGATCGGCGGTGGCCGTCCAGGCCACGCAGTACATCAGCAGCCGGCTCACGAAGTTGATCCACAGCAGCAGCGCCACCGGGGTGGCGAAGGCCCCGTACAGGCTCCGCCCGGCGACCGAGCCGAGGTAGGAGGAGAGCAGCAGTTTCAGCAGCTCGAAGCCGACCGCGCCGATCAGGGCGCCGGTCAGCAGGTCGCGGCGGCGCTGGTCGGTGATCCCGGGGAAGGGTGCCAGCAGGTAGGCGAAGAGCAGCATGTCGCACGCTATGGCGATCAGCACGCCGACCCCGGTCAGCAGGTAGCCGCTGCCCAGGCCGATCGCGTCGGCGATCCGCCCGGCGAGCGTGGTGCCGGCGGCGGAGGCGGCCACCGAGAACAGCGACACCAGGCCGAGGCCGGCCAGCACCAGGACGTCCCAGGCCTTGCGCAGCACCGGGTTGCCGTCCTCCTCGGGCAGCTGCCAGAGGTCCCTGATCGAGGTGCGCATGGTGTCCACCCAGCCGAGGCCGGAGACCAGCAGCAGGGCGCCGCTGACCAGCCCGAGGGTGCCCGCGTTCGCCACCAGGGACGGCAGGTTGAGCGAGTCCGACAGGCCCGGCAGCTGGTCGGAGATGTGGTGCTGGAGGTCGTCCACCTGACTGCCGTTCAGCGTGGCGACGGCGATCGCCAGGCCGACCGTGAGCAGCGGGAACAGGGCCAGGAAGCCGAAGAAGGTGACGGCTCCGGCCAGACGGTTGCCGCGGGCGGCGGAGAAGTACTCGTACACCCGGTAGGGGCGGCTGCGCAGCACCCGGGCCACGAGCGGGCCCAGGACCGGAAGGCGGGTCAGGAAGTCCACCCGACCGGTTATACCTGCCCGTCCCCCGAACGGCCGTCAGGCGCGGGCCGGATCCGGGGGACGGGCTTACCGGTTGACGAGCCGTCGGGCCTTCGCCAGGGCGCGGACGGCCTGGTAGGCGGCGTACCGCCCGTGGCCGAGCAGTTCGGTGCGCACGCCGTCCACGCCGGGCGGCGGGCGGTAGCCGGCCGGGCGCAGCCGGGCGCAGTGCGCGGCGGAGCGGCGGAAGTACTCGCGGCGGTCGCCGGGCGGGATCCGGCCGGGCTTGGCGACCACGGTGTTGAGGTGGTTGAGCATCTTGCCGAAGACCACCGGGCGCCACCGGTCCAGGTCGGGACGGCGGTCCAGGAAGGCGAAGACCAGGTCGTACTGGGCGAAGACGTCGAAGTGCTTGCGGCTGGCGGTGGCCAGGATGTTGCCGCCCTCCTGGCGCTGGCGGTAGTGCACGCCGACCCGGTCGAGCAGGGTGATGCTGGCGGCGGCGAGCAGCGCCGGGTACGTCCAGGGGGTGTCCTCGTAGTAGCCGGCCGGGAACTCCAGCCGCTGCTCGGTGACGAACCCGCGGCGGTAGGCCTTGTTCCAGACGACCTGGAGCAGGTCGAGCAGGTCGGGGCGGGCGGCGAGGTCGAAGACGTCCGGGGAGTCGGCGCCGAAGACGTGGCCGGCGGCGGCGCGGGTGGTCCGGCCGTCGGCGTAGGTGCGGGCGTAGTCGTAGACCAGGACGTCCGGGTCGCCGGTGGCGGCGAGGCGGTCCTCGACGGCGGCCAGCAGGCCGGGGGTGAGGGTGTCGTCGCTGTCGAGGAAGAGCACGTAGTCGCCGGTGGCGACCTCCAGCCCGGCGTTGCGGGCCCGGCCCAGGCCGACGTTCTCCGGCAGGTGCAGCACCCGGACCCGGGGGTCGGCGGCCGCGGCCTCGTCCAGCATCGCGCCGCAGCCGTCCGGCGAGCGGTCGTCCACCGCGATCAGTTCGAAGTCCGGTCCGCCCTGGCCGAGGACCGATTCGAGGCACTCGGCGAGGTAGTCCTGGACCTGGTACACGGGGACGATGACGCTGAAGCGGGGCACGGGGGCCAGCGTAGTGGGCCCGAGGGGGTCCGGGCCCCGGAGGTAGGATCGGGGGGCACGTACGCACCGATCCAAGTGCGGCCAGACCCCCTGCGGGCTGCCACGCTCCTCCCGAGAAAGGCCTGCGTAGCCGATGGCTCCCCGCCTCTCCATCGTCGTTCCGATCTACAACGTCGAGCGTTATCTCGTCGAATGCCTCGACTCGATCGCCGCCCAGACCTTCACGGACTTCGAGTGCGTCATGGTCGACGACGGTTCGAAGGACGGCAGTGCGGCGCTCGCCGATGCGTACGCAGCGAAGGACTCGCGGTTCCGGCTGGTCCGGCAGGTCAACAAGGGCCTCGGCGCGGCCCGCAACACCGGCATCCGGCACATCGACCCGGACTCCGAGTTCCTGTGCTTCGTGGACAGCGACGACTCGATGCCGCCGAGCGCGTACGAGCTGATGATCAACACGCTGGACGAGACCGGCTCGGACTTCTGCACCGGCAACGTGCTGCGGTTCCGCGCGGTGGGCTACTACCAGTCCGGCGGGCACTCCAAGCCGTTCAAGGAGACCCGGCTCAAGACCCACATCACCGAGCTCCCGGCGCTGGTCACCGACCGCACCGCGTGGAACAAGGTGTACCGCCGCTCCTTCTTCGACGCCGCCGACCTGCTCTACCCCGAGGGCATCCTGTACGAGGACGCGCCGGTCAGCGTGCCGCACCACTACCTCGCCAAGAGCGTGGACGTGCTCTCCGAGCCGATCTACCACTGGCGCGAGCGCGAGGTCGGCGAGATGTCGATCACCCAGATGCGCACCAACCCGAAGGGCCTGGTCGACCGGGTCGCCTCGGTCGAGCTGGTCCGCGCCTGGTTGAAGAAGCAGACCGAGCCGCGCTTCGCCGAGTACCTGCGCTCCTACGACGAGAACACCCTCGTCGAGGAGATCCCGATGTTCTTCTGGTCCGTCGTGGACGGCGACAAGGAGTACCGGGACGCCTACGTCCAGAGCGTCAGCCGACTGCTCCGCTCGATCGGCCAGGAGCAGGTCCGCAAGCTGCGCGCGCCGCTGCGGCTCAAGTACCACCTGACCCTGCAGAACCGGGTCGACGAACTGGTCGAGCAGATCAAGTACGAGGGCGAGAGCGGCGGCGGCGTGCAGGCCCGCGGCCTGCTGCGGCCGTACGCGGACTACCCGTTCCTGCGCGGCGGGCGCAAGAGCGTCCCGTCCGGGGTGCTCAAGCTGGACAACTCGCTGGTCATGCGCAGCCGGCTGTACGGCAGCGCCTGGGTCGGCGGGAAGCTGGAGCTGACCGGGCACGCCTACCCGGAGCAGCTGGGCGCGGCGAACAAGCACGACATGGTGCGCACCCTGGTGCTGCGCGAGGCCAAGGGCCGCCGGGCGATCGCGGTGCCGATGAAGACCCAGTACAGCCCCGAGGCCACCGCGAGCTGCAACCACGACCTGTACAACTGCGACTGGTCCGGCTTCTCCGTCGCCGTCGACCCGAAGAAGCTCAAGCACCGCGGCCAGTGGAAGGACGGCCACTGGCGCGTCCTGGTGGCCGGCGCGGGCAAGGGCGGGATCTACAAGGGCCGGATCTCGGCCGGCTGGAGCGACAGCGCCGCGTCGATCCCGCAGCACTGGGTCGAGCCGGACGTGCGGATCGTGCCGTGGGTCCGGGACGGCTTCGTCTACCTCCAGGTGGAGACCGTCAAGGCCCGGGTGACCGGCCTGGCCGCGCACGGCGGCCGGATCGAGGTCTCCGGTGCCGCCCGTTCCGGGGCGAGCTTCGCCGGGGCCCGACTGCGGCTCACCCACCTCGAGTCGGACCGCGAGCTGACCTTCCCGGTGGAGCTGGGCACCCCGGCCGGCACCCTGCAGCCGTTCACCTCCTCGGTCGAGGTCGCCGAGCTGACCGCCGTCCGCGAGGCCTGGGCCGAGCTGGACCCGGTGGCCGCCGAGCGCGTCCGCGACCGCTGGAAGACCGCGCTGCTGCTGGCCGACGACAGCGTCCTCCCGCTGGTCTGGGACGACCGCAACGCGCCCGAGCAGCTGCACGTCCCGCTGGACCCGCAGGCGCCGGTCGAGCTGCGCCGGGCGATCTACACCAAGCCCTCCCCTAGCGGCCACCTCCAGCTCTCCGACCAGCTGCTGCAGCCGATCGTGGACGAGGTGTCGGCGCGCGGCGCCGACGGCTTCCTGCTGAGCGGCTCCTTCCCGCAGCCCGGCGCGCACCGCTGGGAGCTGGTGGTCCGCCACCACTGGCGCGAGGAGGAGCACGTCTACCCGGTGGAGATCTCGGACGGCCGGTTCCGCACCGCGCTGCCCGCCGTCCCGACCGCCACCTTCGCCGGCCGGGTGCCGCTCGCCCAGGGCACCTGGAACGTCTTCTTCCGTCCGGTCGGCGTGCCGGCCTCGGCCCTGCCGGACAGCCACGTGCAGATCTCGCCGGACTGCTTCGGCGCCCTGCCGGTGGAGGTGGAGTCCCGCGGCAAGCGGATCGCGCTGGAGCGCCGCTACCACGACGGCCTGTCGCTGGAGTCGTACTCGGCGCTGCTGCCCGAGGAGCGGTCCGGCTTCCGCCAGCGCCGGCTGCGCACCACCGACTACCCGGCCGCCCGCCGCCTGCCGGTGCGCGACACGGTGCTCTACAACGCCGGGCACGGCAGCGCCTACGCCGACTCCCCGCGGGCGATCCACGAGGAGCTGGTCCGCCGCGGCCTGCCGCTGGAGCACCTGTGGGGCAGCGACGACATGCAGACCGAGCTGCCGCGCACCGCGCAGCCGATCCGGCTGTGGAGCCCGGAGTGGTTCGAGGCGCTGGCGACCGCCAAGTACATCGTCACCAGCACCCACCTGCCCGACTTCTTCGTCCGCCGCCCCGGCCAGGTGGTCCTGCAGACCCGGATGGGCAGCCCGCTCAAGCAGGTCGGCCTCGACTTCGAGAAGGTCTGGTTCACCGACTCGAACTACCTCAAGGGCCTGAGCCGCGAGGTGCCGAACTGGAGCCTGCTGGTGGCCGGCAACAGCTGGTCCGCCCCGGTGCTGCGGCGCGCCTTCGACTACCAGGGCGAGATCCTGGAGAGCGGGGCGCCCCGGAACGACCTGCTGTTCGCGGCCGACCGGGAGAAGACCGCCGAGCAGGTCCGCGAGCGGCTCGGCCTGCCCGAGGGCAAGAAGGTCGTGCTGTACGCGCCGACCTGGCGCGAGGACCGGCGCCGGCCGAACGGCGGCTACCAGATCGACCTGCGGATCGACCTGGAGGCGGCCAAGGCCGCGCTGGGCGACGACCAGGTGCTGCTGGTGCGCCGGCACAACATGATGTGCGGCCAGATCCCGGGCGCCGGCAACGGCTACATCTGGGACGTCGGCAGCTACCCCGACATGGCGGAGCTGCTGCTGATCGCCGACGTGCTGGTCACCGACTACTCGTCGAGCGTCTTCGACTTCGCCACCACCGGGAAGCCGGTGCTGTTCTTCACCCACGACCTGGAGCACTACCGCGACAACCTGCGCGGTTTCAGCCTGAACTTCGAGGCCGAGGCCCCGGGCCCGCTGCTGGCCACCTCCGAGGCGCTGGTCGACGCGCTCGGACGGGTGGACGCGGTGGCGGCCGAGTACGCGGACAAGGCGGCCGCGTTCCGTGAGGCGTACTGCGACCTGGACGACGGCAAGGCCTCCGTCCGGGTGGTCGACGCGATGCTCCGCAAGGAGTAGTCACCGGTCATGACAGCGGGGCGCCCGGCGTGATCCACGCC
>NZ_JBHYGR010000002.1:32537-42274 GCF_042738155.1 Kitasatospora sp. NPDC059088
TTTTTTTGTTTGTGTTTTGTTGTGTGTGTTTTTTTCTCTCGCGAGTTGTGCCGGGGGGGGGGTGTGGCCGGGGGGGCCGCCCGGGTCCCCCCCGGCGCCCCCCCCCCGCTGCTGTCTGGGAATTCCCTGAGAACTACCTGTCCTTTACGTCCAGTTTGCACTCGAACTCACGTTTAGTCGAAGAATTTCAAAGGAAATTCTACGAACCGTACAGTTGACCCGGGGTGGCTTCCCGGGGTGGGATGACAAATCGGCCCCGGTCCGGCCGACACCGGCACGGCGGCCTCCCGGCCACCGCCATGACCGGGATCCCGTCCCGAAGGGCCCTTCGCACCATGTCTCCGCTCACCCGGTTCGTTCTGCCGCACGCCGCCCCCCCGGTGGCCGACGGTCGGCCTGCCGTCGACGAGGACGTGGCGTTCGGGCTGCTGCGCGCCCGCTGGCACGGCCGCGGACTGGAGCTCACCGGCTTCGCCCGCCCGCTGGACCTGGACACCGGCCGCCCCGGCTCCGCCTGGACCTGGCTGACCCTGCGCCACGAGGACGCGGCCGAACCACCGCTCCACCTGCGCTCCAGGCCCCGCAGGCTGCCCGAGGTCACCGACGACAGCGCCCAGCCGGAGCACAACCACGACTGGTCCGGCTTCACCGTCCTGCTGGAACCCTCCCGACTGCGCCGGGACGACCGCTGGCTGCTCGGCGACTGGCAGATCGGGACCACCCTCTTCACCCGTCCCCGCCCCACCCGGCTGCGCCGCCAGTACGGCACCCTCGCCCCCCACTGGTGCGGCTCCGGCGAGTACCCGCCGGCCCGCTGGGTGGACCGTGACGTCCGCCTCCAGCCGTACTTCGCGGACGACCGGCTGCAGCTGCGGCTGGAACGCCCCGGCGCCCGGCTCGACCGCGCCGAGCCGGCCGCCGACGGCATCCGGCTGGGCGGCGTCGCCGACCACTGCCCGGCCGGCACCGTGCTGCGGCTGCGGCACCGGCAGAGCGACGCGGTGATCGAGCAGCCGCTCACCCGCGCCGGCAACACCTTCGCCGTCGAACTGCCGTACCGGCCGCTCACCGCCGACGGCCGCGGCCGCGAGGACCTGGAACACTGGGACGTCGAGCTGCTGCGCCCCGACGGCGGCACCGAACAGCTCTGCCTGGACGAGCGCGGCGGCCCGGTGGCCGGCCAGTACCCGCTGCCGCACACCCCGGACCGGGTGCTCTACCTCAAGCACCTCGCCGACGGCCGGCTCCAGGTCTGCGTCCAGCCCGCCGCCGGGATGGTCGACCGGATCGCGGTCCACTTCGGCGGCTTCGAACTGTCCGGCCACTGCCCGGACCCGGCCGCCGGGCGACTGGAGCTGGTCCTGCGGCACGGCGGCACCGCGGGCGAGGTCCGCACCCCCGTCGAGCCCGAGCCGGACGGCCGCTTCCGGGTCCGGGTGCCCGCCACCCGCACCGGCTCCGACGGCGCCGTGCTGCCGCTGCGCAAGGGCGTCTGGGAGGCCGCCCTGGAGCCGGCCGACCGCTCCGGCCCGGCCCGGCCGCTGCTCGCCGCCCCGACCGTGCTGCCCGCCCTGCCCGCCACCGCGACCACCGGCGGCAAGGACGTCCTGCTGCAGCGCCGCTGGCACGACACCCTGCTGGTGGACTCCACCCCGGTGCTCGACGCCACCGAGCGCAGCGCCTGGACCCAGGCCCGGCTGCGCACCGAGCAGTACCCGGCGGCCCGCCGCGAGCCGCTGCGCGAGGCGGTGCTGTACGACGTGTTCGGCGGCCGCGGCTACGCCGACTCCCCGCGCGCGGTGCACGCCGAACTCGTGCGCCGCGGCGAGCCGTTGGAGCACCTGTGGGTGGTCGACGACGGCCAGGCCGAACTGCCGCCCGGGGTCGTCCCGATCCGGATCTGGAGCCCCCAGTGGTACCGGGCCCTGGCCACCTGCCGGTACCTGGTCGGCAACACCCACTTCCCGGACTTCCTGGAGCGCCGCGAGGGCCAGGTCGTGGTGCAGACCTGGCACGGCTCGCTGCTCAAGCGGATCGCCCACGACGTCGACAACCCTTGGCTCGCCGACCACGGCTACCTGGAGGCGCTCGACCGGGAGACCCCGCAGTGGAGCCTGCTGCTCTCCCCCAGCCCCTTCGCCACCCCGATCCTGCAGCGCGCCTTCCGCTACGACGGCGAGGTGCTGGAGTCCGGCTACCCGCGCGGCGACGTGCTGGCCCGGTCCGAGCCCCGGGCCGCCGCGGCCGTCCGCCGCCGGCTCGGCATCCCCGAGGGCAAGCGGGTCGTGCTGTACGCGCCGACCTGGCGCGAGGACCAGCAGCGCGGCGACGGCGACGGCTTCCGGCTCGACCTGCGGCTCGACCTCGACCACGCCCGCCGGCTGCTCGGCGAGGACCACGTGCTGCTGGTCCGCCCGCACTCGCACGTGCGCGACCCGCTGCCCGGCGCCGGCGACGGCTTCCTGTTCGACTGCGGGGACTTCCCCGACCCGCAGGACCTGCTGCTGATCGCGGACGTACTGGTGACCGACTACTCGTCGATCATGTTCGACTTCGCGATCACCGGCCGCCCGGTCTACTTCTTCACCTACGACCTGGAGCACTACCGCGACACCCTGCGCGGCTTCTACTTCGACTTCGAGGCGGACGCGCCCGGCCCGCTGGTGCCGGACTCCGCGGAACTGCTCGGCGCGCTGCGCGAACTCGCCGACAGCGGCGAGCGGTCGGCGCCCGGCTACGCGGAGCGCTACCGGCGCTTCCGGGCCGCGCACTGCGCCCTGGACGACGGCGGCGCGGCCCGCCGGGTGGTCGACCGGATGATCGAACTCGGCCGCACCGCGGGGTAGTTCAGGAGAACCGGTAGGCCCGCCAGGGCCGCCAGACCTCGTCCGCGTCGAACCGGGAGAGCGAGAAGCCCGGCACCGGGAAGGACGCCCGGAACCCGCGCGCCTGCTCGTACGCGCGATCCAGCGCGTCCTCCGGCAGGCCGTGGGCCACCGTCACGTGCGGGTGGTACGGGAAGGCCAGCTCGCGGGCCAGCGGGCCGGACCGCACGCCCGCCTCCAGCAGCCGGCACTCGTGCGCGCCCTCCTCGACCCGGACGAACACCACCGGGGAGACCGGCCGGAAGGTGCCGGCGCCGCGCAGCAGCATCCGGAACGGCCGGTGCGCCGCGGCCACCGCCGACAGGTGGTCCTCGATCTTCGGCAGCAGCTCGGCCGGCACCTCGGTGGGCGGCAGCAGCGTGACGTGCGTCGGTATCGAGCGGGCCTGCGGGTCCCCGAGCCCGGCCCGGGCGTCCTGGATCCGCGCGCCGTGCGGGTCCGGCACGCTCACGGACACGCCGATGGTGACGACCTCCGGGAGGTCGCCACCATCGGGCATGCGCGAGAGCGGAGTCACCGCTTGGCGGCCGGGAGGAAGCCGATCCGGTCGTACACGGTCGCCAGCGTCTCGGAGGCCACCGCGCGGGCCTTCTCGGCGCCGATCGCCAGCACCCGGTCCAGCTCGGCCGGGTCGTCCAGGAAGGTGCTGGTGCGCTCCTGGAAGGGGGTGACCCACTCGGTGAACAGCTCGGCCAGCTCGGTCTTGAGGGCGCCGTACATCTTGCCCTCGAAGTGCGCGACCAGCTGCTCGACCGACTGCCCGCTGAGCGCGGAGTGGATCCGCAGCAGGTTGGAGACGCCCGGCTTCTGCTCCTCGTCGTAGGAGACCACGGTGCCGGTGTCGGTGACGGCGCTCTTGAACTTCTTGGCGCTGACCTTCGCCTCGTCCAGCAGGCTGACCAGGCCCTTGGCCGAGGAGGCCGACTTGCTCATCTTGATGCCCGGGTCCTGGAGGTCCATGATCTTCGCCGTCTCCTTGAGGATGTACGGCTTCGGGATCGTGAACGTGGGGGCGTAGCGCGAGTTGAACCGCTCCGCGATGTCGCGGGTGATCTCCACGTGCTGGCGCTGGTCCTCGCCGACCGGGACGGCGTCCGCCTGGTAGAGCAGGATGTCCGCGATCTGCAGGATCGGGTAGGTGAACAGGCCGACGGTGGTGCTGTCGGCGCCGTACCGGGAGGACTTGTCCTTGAACTGGGTCATCCGGGAGGCCTCGCCGAAGCCGGTGAGGCAGTTCATCACCCAGCCGAGCTGCGCGTGCTCGGGCACGTGCGACTGGACGAAGAGGGTGCAGTGCTCCGGCTCCAGACCGGCGCCGAGCAGCTGGGCGGCGGACACCCGGGTGTTCTGGCGCAAGGTCACCGGGTCCTGCGGCACGGTGATCGCGTGCAGGTCGACGACCATGTAGAAGGCGTCGTTCTCCTTCTGCAGGTCGACCCACTGGCGCACGGCGCCCAGGTAGTTGCCGAGGTGGAACGAGCCGGAGGTGGGCTGGATCCCGGAGAGCACCCGGGGGCGATCCTTGACCGGACCGGTGACCGCTGCGTTGACCATGCGGGCCATTCTTCCAGTTCCCCCGGTCGCTCAGGAAACCTCCGGCCCCGCAGGCTCCTCCGGTGTGACCGCACTCACCCTCACCCGGGCGATCCGCCGGCCCTCCACCTTGGCCACCGTCAGCAGCACCGCGCCGCCGCCCTCGACCGGGATCCGGGCCTGGTCACCGTCCCGGGGCAGCCGGCCGAGCGAGGCCACCAGGCAGCCGGCCACCGTCTCGTACGGGCCCTCGGGCAGGGTGACGCCGGTCTCCTCGGTGAAATCGCCGAGGTTGAGCAGGCCGTCCAGCTCCGTGCCGCCGCCGGCCAGTCGGCGGGTCGGCGCGGACTCCGGCCGGTCGTACTCGTCCCGGATCTCGCCGATCACCTCCTCGACCAGGTCCTCCAGGGTGACGATGCCGGCGGTGCCGCCGTACTCGTCCACCACGATCGCCAGGTGGTGGCCCTCCCGGCGCATCTCGCCCATCGCCTCCAGCACCCGCTTGGTGCCGGGCAGCAGCTTGACCGGGCGGGCCAGGTCGCGGACCTTGACGGCCTGCTCGCCGCGGGCGCCGTAGAGGTCCCGGACGTGCACGAAGCCGACCACCGCGTCGGCGCTGCCCTCGACCACCGGGTAGCGCGAGTGCGGCGAGGTCTCGGACTGGTGCCGTACGGCGGCCAGCGGGCGCTCCGCGTCCAGGAAGGTCACCTCGGTGCGCGGGACCATCACCTCGCGCAGCTGGCGCTCCCCCGCGGCGAACACGTCCGCGATCAACGCCCGCTCGTCGCTTCCCAGTTCGGTGTTGGAGGCGACCAGTCCGCGCAGTTCCTCGGAGCTCATCGAGCCGCGCCCGGCCGCCGGATCGCCGCCGAACAGCCGGACCATCAGGTTGGTGGAGTGGCCGAGCAGCCAGATCACCGGGCGCAGCGCCACCGACATCACGTCCACCACGGGGGCGGCGATCACCGCGATGGACTCGGCGCGCTGCAGGCCGATCCGCTTGGGGGTGAGCTCGCCGAGCACCAGCGAGACGTAACTGATCAGCAGGGTCAGGCCGACCAGGGCGAGGGCGTCCGCCACCCCCTGGGACAGCCCCGCCCGGACGAAGAGCGGGGCGACCTTGCCGGCCAGGGTGTCCGCGCCGAACGCGGCGGACAGGAAGCCCATGCAGGTCACGCCGACCTGGACGGCCGCCAGGAAGCGGTTGGGGTCGGCGGCCAGGTGCGCGGCCCGGGCCGAGCGCCGGGTGCCGTGCGCCTCCAGCGTCCGGATCTGGCCCTCGCGCAGCGAGATCAGCGAGATCTCCGCGACGTTGAACAGGCCGCCCAGCAGGATGAAGACGAGGACGAGCGCGGCGTCCCCGAGGGTTTCGTTCACAGCGGGCCAGTGTAGGCGGCCGAGGTGTCCCGGCCCGGGCCTCCACCCCGGGGGCGAGCGGGCGAACACCCGCCCCGAGCCGAAGGGGCGCGCCGGTGCCGAAAGGGAGAGCGCGAGGGAGTGAGGAACGAGCGAGGGAGCGCCGACCGTCGGCACCGGGTCGGAGCGCCCCGGAGGCGAGCGGGCGAACAGCAGACGGCCCGCCGCCCCCGGGCGGGGGTGGCGGGCCGTCGCAAGGGCCGTGCGGCGGGGCTCAGATGAGGCCCAGCTCCTGGACCGCGTCGCGCTCCTCGGTCAGCTCCTTGACCGAGGCGTCGATGCGGGCGCGGGAGAAGTCGGAGATCTCCAGGCCCTGGACGATCTCGAACTTGCCGTCCTTGGTGGTGACCGGGAAGGAGGAGATCAGGCCGGCCGGGACGCCGTAGGAGCCGTCGGAGACGACGCCCATGGAGGTCCAGTCGCCCTCGGCGGTGCCGTTGACCCAGGTGTGCACGTGGTCGATGGCGGCGTTGGCGGCCGAGGCGGCCGAGGAGGCGCCGCGGGCCTCGATGATGGCCGCGCCGCGCTTGGCGACGGTCGGGATGAAGTCGTTCTCCAGCCAGGCCTGGTCGCTGCCGACGGCCTCGAAGGCCGGCTTGCCGGCGATCTCGGCCTGGAAGATGTCCGGGTACTGGGTCGCGGAGTGGTTGCCCCAGATGGTGACGCGCTTGATGTCGGAGACCAGGGCGCCGGTCTTGCCGGACAGCTGGCCGACCGCGCGGTTGTGGTCCAGGCGGGTCATCGCGGTGAAGCGCTCGGCCGGGACGTCCGGGGCGTTGCGCTGGGCGATCAGGGCGTTGGTGTTGGCCGGGTTGCCGACGACCAGGACCTTGATGTCGTCCGCGGCGTGGGCGTTGATGGCCTTGCCCTGCGGGCCGAAGATGCCGCCGTTGGCCGACAGCAGGTCGCCGCGCTCCATGCCGGCGGTGCGCGGGCGGGCGCCGACCAGCAGGGCGACGTTGGCGCCGTCGAAGGCCACGTTCGGCTGGTCGGTGATGGTGATGTCGCGCAGCAGCGGGAACGCGCAGTCGACGAGCTCCATGGCGGTGCCCTCGGCGGCCTTGAGGCCCTGCGGGATCTCCAGGAGGCGCAGGTTCACCGGCACGTCGGCACCGAGCAGGTGGCCCGAGGCGATGCGGAAGAGCAGCGCGTAGCCGATCTGGCCGGCCGCTCCGGTGATGGTGACGTTGACGGGGGTGCGGGTCATTTCTACCTTCTCCAGCAAATCGCCAGGTGCCCCAGGCACACCGGCGCACTGGAGCCGAGGATGATCTCTCGACATCGAGAGACCGGCGTCAGGTTATCGCAAAGGGAAGCGTACGCCGCGTGTGCGGGCGTGGCTGATGCGTCACAGCGGGCTCCGCCCGGGAGGGCCCGGAACACGCCGCGGCTCAGCGCTTGGGCCGACCGATCAGCTGGCCGATGTTGTCCAGCAGCGGGATCTCCAGCCACGGGTTCGGCTGCGCGACCAGGGTCAGCAGCACGATCGAGGCGCCCAGGAAGGCCAGCACGATCACGTCGGTGAAGCGGCTGCGCACGGCCAGCATCCCGACCTCGGGCAGCACCAGCCGCAGCACCGCGCCGAGCAGCACGCCGGTGCCGAGGATCAGCAGCCCGTACTTGAAGCCGTCCTTGAAGTCGGCGAGCCAGGTGACCGCGAGGCCGGCGCCGACCACCGACAGGACCAGCGTTATCGGCCACTGCCGGACCGGCAGGGCGTGGTCGCGCCCGAGGGCCGGGGCGGCCCCCTCGGGCGGCAGGGTGCCGGTGGTCTTGACCGGCCGTTGCCGGGACCGCGCCGGACGCGGTTCAGTCATGCTCGCCGTCCCTCGGGGGTCAGACGCCGGCGCGGCGCTCGGCCGCCTCGACGATGTTGTTGAGCAGCATCGCGCGGGTCATCGGGCCCACGCCGCCGGGGTTCGGGGAGATCCAGCCGGCCACCTCGGCCACCCCCGGGTGCACGTCGCCGACGATCTTGCCCTCGCTGCGGCTGACGCCGACGTCCAGCACCGCGGCGCCCGCCTTGACGTCCTCCGGCTTGACCAGGTGCGGCACGCCCGCGGCGGCCACGATGATGTCGGCCTTGCGCAGGTGCGCGCCGAGGTCCCGGGTGCCGGTGTGGCACAGGGTCACGGTGGCGTTCTCGCTGCGGCGGGTCAGCAGCAGGCCGATCGAGCGGCCGACGGTGACGCCGCGGCCGACCACGACGACCTCGGCGCCGTCGATCTCGACCTCGTGCCGGCGCAGCAGCTCGACGATGCCCAGCGGGGTGCAGGGCAGCGGGCCCTCGATGCCCAGGGCCAGCCGGCCGAGCGAGGTCGGGTGCAGGCCGTCGGCGTCCTTGTCCGGGTCCATCAGCTCCAGGACCGGGTTCTGGTCCAGGCCCTTGGGCAGCGGCAGCTGGACGATGTAGCCGGTGCAGGTCGGGTCGGCGTTGAGCTCGCGGACGACGTCCTCGACGTCCTGCTGGGTGGCGGTGGCGGGCAGCTCGCGCTGGATCGAGGCGATGCCGACCTCGGCGCAGTCCTTGTGCTTGCCGTTGACGTACCAGCGGCTGCCCGGGTCGTCGCCGACCAGGACGGTGCCGAGGCCGGGCGTGACGCCCTTCGCCTTGAGGGCCGCCACGCGGGCGGCGAGTTCGGACTTGATCGCGGCGGCGGTGGCCTTGCCATCGAGAATCTGGGCAGTCATGACCCCATTCTCCCGGATCGCGGCCGCCTCCCGTACCGGGGCCGCCCCGGCGACCGGACGGGCACGGAAGGCCCGCACCACGTTGCGGTTGCGCCACAGTCTCCGCACCACGCCCACAACCGGCTGGACAGCGCGCTGCCGTCCGGTTGACGATATGCGGGCATCCCCTGCCGCGACCGGGCCCGGTGACGGGCCGACGGTCCCGCAGCAGGGCGTACCCGGGGGAAAGAGCCAGTGATCCGACCACAGCACACCGCGCAGCCAGACCGCCACGGCGCCCTCACCGCGCCGTGCCCGTCCTCGCGTTCGATCACTGGCCCGTCACAGCACTGAGCCGGCCGCGCCCGTCACCGCCGCCGGGCTGTCACCGCGCTCCGATACCGTCCCGTTCCGTCGGCGACCCGACTCGCCGGCCGCAACCGGGCCCTCCGCCGTCCCGTCCCCGCGTTCCCGCAACTGCCCGGAGGCATCCATGAGTTACCCGCCCGACCCGAACAACCCGTACGGCCAGCAGCCGCCCGTGCCGGGCTACGGCTACCCGCAGCAGGCCCCGCCGCAGCCCGCGCCGGGCTACGGCTACCCGCCCCAGGCGGCCCCCGGTTACGGCTACGCGCCGGCCGTGCCGCAGTCCATGCCGGGCCTGGTGACGACCGCCCGGGTGCTGCTGTTCATCGTGGGCGGTGTGCAGGCGATCCTCGCGCTGGTCTACCTGCTCATAGGCGCCGCCGCCAAGGACGTCACCAACACGGCCAAGGCGACCACCAGCGACAACCCGTTCACCGCGCTGGGCGACGCCGCCGCCGGCATCCTGATCGTCGTCGCGGTCCTGTTCGCGCTGTTCGCCGCGCTCTCCATCACGCTGGGCGCCAAGTTCGGCAAGGGCGGCAACAACGTCCGGATCACCACCATCGTGTACGGCTCGCTCGGCAGCCTGGTCGGCCTGCTGATCCTGGCGGGCGCCGTCAGCGCCGGCACCGCCATCGGCTATGTGATGGCCGGTCTGTGGCTGGCCATCAGCATCATCTGGATCACCGCCATGTGCACCCAGGAGGGCTCCGGCTGGTTCAACCGGCCGCGCTACTGAGCACACGGCACGACCACGACGAAGCGGGGCGGGGGCCCCACCCACCCGCACCGGCCCGCGACCGCGACCGACTAGTACACAAAAGCGGCGCCGAGGTCGGAGCAAAACAACACCACCCCCACGCCCCC
>NZ_JBHYGR010000002.1:42284-49267 GCF_042738155.1 Kitasatospora sp. NPDC059088
CACCCCGGGGGGGTGCGGGTGGTTACCCCGGCGCGGGAAAGCGCCACCCCCCCCCCCCCCCCCGCAGGCGCCCCGCCCCCCCCCCGCGGGCCCGGGCCCGCTTCGTGCCGCTCAGTGGAAGAAGTGGCGGGCGCCGGTGAAGTACATCGTCACGCCGGCCTCCCGGGCCGCCTCGACGACCTGCTCGTCACGGATCGAACCGCCCGGCTGGACGATCGCCCGGACACCGGCGGCGATCAGGATCTCCGGGCCGTCCGGGAACGGGAAGAAGGCGTCCGAGGCGGCGTACGAGCCCTTGGCCCGCTCGCCGGCCCGCTCGACCGCGAGCTTGCAGGAGTCGACCCGGTTGACCTGGCCCATGCCGACGCCGACCGAGGCGCCGTCCTTGGCCAGCAGGATCGCGTTGGACTTGACGGCCCGGCAGGCCCGCCAGGCGAAGGCCAGCTCGGCCAGCTCGGCCGCGGACAGCGCCTCGCCGGCGGCCAGCGTCCAGTTCGCCGGGTCGTCGCCCTCGGCCTGCACCCGGTCCGCGTCCTGGAGCAGCACGCCGCCGGAGATCGGGCGGACCTCCTGGTGGTTGGCCGGGGCCCCGGGGGCGACCAGCACCCGCAGGTTCTTCTTCCGGGCCAGCACCTCGACCGCGCCGTCCTCGTACCCGGGGGCCACCACGACCTCGGTGAAGATCGGGGCGATCTGCTCGGCCAGCTCGACGGTGACCGGGCGGTTGACCGCGATCACGCCGCCGTACGCGGAGACCGGGTCGCACTCGTGCGCCTTGCGGTGCGCCTCGGCGACGTCGGCGCCGGTCGCGATGCCGCACGGGTTGGCGTGCTTGATGATCGCGACGGCCGGCTCGGCGTGGTCGTACGCGGCGCGGCGGGCGGCGTCGGTGTCGACGTAGTTGTTGTACGACATCTCCTTGCCGTGCAGCTGCTGGGCACCGGCCAGGCCGCCGGTGCCGTCGCTGTACAGCGCGGCGCCCTGGTGCGGGTTCTCGCCGTAGCGGAGCACGTTCTGGCGCTCCCAGGTGGCGCCCAGGAACTCGGGGAACCGCTCGTCGCTGGGGGCGTAGCCGGCCTCGAACCAGGAGGCGACGGCCACGTCGTAGGCGGCGGTGTGGGCGAACGCGGCACCGGCCAGGCGCTTGCGGGTGGCCAGGTCGAAGCCGCCCTCGCGGACGGCGGTCAGCACGTCGGCGTAGCGGGCCGGGTCGACCACGACGGCCACCGACGGGTGGTTCTTGGCGGCGGCGCGGACCATGCTCGGGCCGCCGATGTCGATCTGCTCGACGCACTCGTCCGGGGTGGCGCCCGAGGCGACGGTGGCCTTGAACGGGTAGAGGTTCACCACGACCAGGTCGAAGGGCTCGACACCGAGCTCGGCCAGCTGCGCGCGGTGCGACTCCAGGCGCAGGTCGGCGAGCACGCCGGCGTGCACGCGCGGGTGCAGCGTCTTCACGCGCCCGTCCAGGCACTCCGGGAAGCCGGTCAGCTCGGAGACCTCCGTCACCGGGACGCCGGCGGCGGCGATCCGGCCGGCGGTGGAGCCGGTGGAGACGATGGCGACCCCGGCGGCGTGCAGGCCCTGGGCCAGCTCCTCCAGACCGGTCTTGTCGTACACGCTGATCAGCGCGCGACGGATCGGACGGATGTTCTCCGAAACGGGGGGCGTGGTGGAGCTCGCGCTCATGCCGGGATCCATACCTTTCGGTCCTCGATGCGGTGACCTTCGCGGGCCAGCCGGCCCACGACGTCGACGAGCAGCTTGCGCTCGACAGTCTTGATGCGCTCGTGCAGCGCGTCGCCGCCATCGGCGTGGTCGGCGTCGAGCACCTCGACGACGCCCTGCGCGATGATCGGCCCGGTGTCCACTCCGGCGTCGACCAGGTGGACGGTGCAGCCGGTGACCCTCACCCCGTACGCGAGCGCGTCGGTGACGCCGTGGGCGCCGGGGAAGGACGGCAGCAGTGCGGGGTGGGTGTTGACGATCCGCCCCGCGAAGGCCGCGATGAACTCGGGGCCGAGGATCTTCATGAAGCCGGCCGTGACCACCAGGTCGGGCTGGTGGGCGGCGACGGAGGCGGTCAGCGCGCGGTCCCAGTCGGCCCGGTCCGCGAAGTCCTTCACCCGGTGGACGAAGGTCGGCAGGCCCGCCCGCTCGGCACGCTCCAGGCCGGCGATCCCGTCCCGGTCCGCGCCCACGGCGACGATCCCGGCGCCGTACGCCGGGTCGGCGGCGGCGTCGATCAGGGCCTGGAGGTTGGTGCCGGAGCCGGAGACCAGCACCACCAGGCGGGCCGGTCCGGGCGTACGGGGCGGGAAGAGCTGGGCGGGGGCGGCGGCCACTGCGCGATTCTCCGTAGGTCGGGCGCCGCCCGCTGGTACGTCCACCGGCGGTGGGGCCACTACGAACGGCAGGTCGAGCGAGGGGGAACACCAGGAGAACCCGCCGCGACGCGGGACCGGGGGAACCCGTGGGAGCTGCTGACCGTCACCACGATAACGGCTGGTCGGAGGCCCCCTGCACCCTCCCTCCGGCGCTACGCGCGTAGTTGAGACGGGGATCTCCTCGGGCCCTCCGCACCGGAGTTACGGGCGACCGGCCCCGGTACGGGCAGGCCCCCGACGGGCCCTCGAACGCTTGCGGGATCATTGGGGCGGAGGAGACCGCCCCCGAGCGCGACCCTCCGCACGAGCCCCGACCGAGAAGGAACGGCTGAACCCATGAGCAGCGGCGACGACACCGACGAGCGCAACCCCTTCGCGCCGCCGCCCGCGGACGCCCCGGACCAGCCGTGGCGGCCGCGCAGCCCCTGGCCCGGCCAGGGTCCGGAGGGCGACGGCGGCCAGGCCGGCGGTCCCGGCGGCGACCGCCCGCCGCACCCCCAGCAGTGGGGACCGGGCCCCGGCGAGGGCGGGCCCGGCCGTCGCCCCCAGGGTCCGCAGCCGCCCCGGCTCGACCTGGCGAACCCGGCCCACCGCAAGGCGCGCAACGCCGCGCTGGCCGGACCGTTCGCGCTGGTCTGCCTGTTCACCGGCTTCCACTGGATCGCCCTGCTGGCCGGCGTGCTCGGCATCGTCTGGGGCGTCGGCGCGCTCCGGGCCGGGCGGACCGCGACCGCCCCGGCTCCCGCGGCGGCACCGGCCGGGGCGTACGGCCAGGCCGGCCCGTACGGTCAGACCGGCCCCGTCGGTGCCCCGGCGCCGAACCCGCTCACCCCGGCCGCGCTCGCCGGGATCCTCACCGGCGCTATGACCGTCATGGTCGCCACCTCGGTGATCGGGCTCAGCGTCCACTACCGGGACTACGTCACCTGCGTGCGGGACTCGCTCACCAACGTCGGCGCCGAGAACTGCGACCGGTACGCGCCGCAGTGGTACGTGGACTTCAGCGGGAACGCCGAGTAGCGGGAACGCCCAGGAGCGGGAACGCCGAACGGCCGGCCCGACCGGGGTCAGTCGGCGGGGCGCCGGGCGGACAGCCGCAGCACGAGGGCGTGGGCACCGGCGCGCAGCCGCAGCGCGCTCCCGCGCGTCCGGGTCGCGAGCCGGGCGTAGGCGCCCGCGACGGACGCCGGGGCCCGGACCAGGTCCCCGGCCGGAGCCCCGGCCAGGTCGTCGTCCAGTGCCTCGGCCGGGTCCTCGGCCGGGGCGGGGCCGAGCGCGCGGTACCGCACCAGCAGGGCGCCCGGCACCGCCACCAGAGCGAGCCAGCCCGCCGCCGCCAGGCCCGTCCACCACGGCACCGGCCCGAGCCGGGCCATCCGCTCGGCCGCCAGCGCCCCGCCGGACAGCCAGCCCAGCACCGTCGCCCCGGTGCCGAGCAGCAGCGCGGCCGCCAGGGCCGCCGTCGCCGTCGCCGCGGGCGGCCACGGTCCGCCCCCGCCCGCCGGGGAGGGCCGGCCCGCCGCCGCCCGGCCCAGCAGGAGCGCGGGCACCAGCCCCGCCAGCAGCGGGAGCAGCAGCGCGGCCAGCCGCCAGCCGCCCGGGCCCTCCTGGGGCAGCAGGGCGAACAGCGGGAACTCCGGCACCGCGCCGAGTTCCGTCCCGCCCGGCGACACCAGCGACCCGGCGCCGACCTCGAAGCCCGGGCCCAGCGCGTACGCGGCGCCCCACAGCACCGCGTTCGGCAGCAGCACCACGGTGACCAGCAGCAGCCCGACCAGCGCGGCGGGCCCGCCGCCGAGCAGCGCCATCCCGCGCCCGCCCCCGGCCACCGCGTCCAGCACCGCCGCCACCGCCACCAGCAGCCCGCCCGCCGCGAGCAGCCCCGCCGCGGCCGCACCCGCCGCCCGGCACACCGCGGGCGTGCCCCCGGTCGGCCGCCAGCCCGGCGGGAGCCGGTCGAACAGCGCCTCGGCATGGATCCGCGCCGCGCCCCCGGCCCCCTCCGTCCCGGCGGCTCCGCCGGACCGTGCGCCCGCCGCCGTCGCCAGCCCGGCCACCAGGCCCACCACCAGCAGGTCCGGCAGCACCCGGCTGCGGAACAGCCCGGCGCCCGCGCTGTGCAGCGCCACCACGACCGCCACCGCGCAGTACCCCGCCCAGAGCGCCAGCGGGCCGCCCCAGCGCGAGCGCAGCCCCCGCCGTGCCGCCACCCCGGCCCCCGCCCGGTACAGCCGCACCACGGCCAGGGCCCCGAGCAGCAGCGGAGTGACCGTCAGCGGGGCGTCCGCGCCGCCGCGCAGGACCGGCGCGCCGTGCCCGAGCAGCCAGAGCGCACCCGCCAACCGGGTGGCACCGGCCGCATCGGAGTCCGCGTACGGCGTCGCCACCCAGAGCCCGAGGACCGGCACCCCGACCACCGCGAGACCGACCAGCGCCGTCCGCACCCCCGCCAACAGGTCGGCCAGCGCCGGGCGTCCACCCAATTCGCCGGGCACTTCCAGGAGCGGACGGCCCATCAGCTGCGTCATGCGCCTCATGGTGCCAAGGCGACTCGCCATGCTCCGTGAACCGGCAAACCGCCGCCGTGTCCCAGATTATTGTCTTATGCGCCTTTTCAGACCCTGCCCCCAAGCCGCCGCCGCCCCGGCCCGGAGCGTCTGATGACCACGCCACCCGCCCGTGCCACCGATCCCCTGCGGAAGCTGACCCCCCGTGAGGCCCAGGCCCTCACCCACCTGGCCGCCGGACACGGCCTCGATCACACCGCCGCCGCACTCGGCGTCACCACCGCGACCGCCCGCAGTTATCTGCACCGGGCCATGCGCAAACTCGGCTGCCCCACCGAAGCCGCCGCGATCGCCCTGCTCAGGACCGCACCCCCGACCGGCCCGGGCCGGCGCCCCCCGGCCGCCCCCACCGGCACCGACCGTACGCGAGTGGCCCCCACTGCCCCGGGAGAACGCAGCGGCATGACCAAGACCACCCCGACCGGCGGGAAGCCCGGCACCGACAGCGACCGCCGCCACCGCTCCCCCGGCGCCGGCAGCGGACCCGGCACCGGCCCCGGCCGGTCGACGGCGCACGGCGAGCCCGGCACCCCGGCGGCCTCCGGGCCGAGCCGGCAGTCCGGCCAGCACCAGGGCCAGCCGCAGGGCCCGTCCGCGCGCCCCGGGCCCGCCCCGGGCAAGCCCGAGGGTCGGCGCCGTCGTCCCGCGGACGGCACGCGCGGCCCACAGGGGGCCGGGCGCAAGCCGGGCACCCCGACCGCCGCCCCGGGCCCGGCCGCTCCGCAGCCACCCGCGGCCGCCCGGCCCGCGGCCGCGTCCGTGGCCGGTCCCGGTCCCGGTTCCGGTTCCGGTTCCGCCCCCGGCGGGCGGGACGCCGCCGACTCCCGTGAACGGATCAGCGCGGCCCTCAGCGAGGCGGGCCACGGACGGGACCTGACGGAGAGCTTCGAGGAGCTGTACGAGGCCGCGCACACCCGGCTGGTGCAGCAGGTGTTCCTGCTGACCGCCTGCCGACACCGCGCGGTGCACTGCGTGCGGCGGGCGTTCGGGGAGGCCCGGCAGGACTGGGGCGGGGTGGTCGGCTCGGGCGATCCGGAGGGCTGGGTGCGGGTGCGGGCCTGCGAGCTGGCGCTGTCGCCGTGGCGGCGCGGCGGCCCCCGGCGGGTGCACGCGTGGACGCTGCCGCACCGGCGGATCCGGGTCCGGCCGGCCGACGAGGCCCAGTCGGTGCTGCCGGACCACGACCGGCTGACCGACCGGGACAAGGCGCTGTTGAAGGCCCTGCGGCGGCTGTCCCGGCCGCAGCGGCGGGCGCTGGTGCTGCACGACGGGCTGGGGCTGCCGGCGGCGGCGGTCGCGGTGGAGGTGGAGTCGACCCGGGCGGCCGCCGAGGGGCGGGTGTGGGCCGCACGGACGGCACTGGCGCAGTGGGTGCCGGAGCTGGTGGGGCCGGACCCGGCGGCGCCGGGGTTCGCGGACGGGCTGAGCGGGCTGCTGCACCGGGCGGCGGTGCGGGGCTGCCCGGAGCCGCACCGGGCGCCGGTGCCGGTGCTGCGGGCCAAGCACCGGATGGGCACGGCCGCCCGGACGGGCGCGGCGGTGCTGCTGACGGTGGCCGTGGGCGGGGCGACGGTGGCGACGCTCTCCGGGCTGCGCCCGGCGGCGCTGTTCCACCGGCCGGAGCAGCCGGTCCCCGCGCTCTGCGTGCCGGCCCCGACGGCGGAGGTGGAGGCCCCGGGCGTGCCGCTGCTGCCGGGCGGGGCGCCGAACGGCATCACCAGCCTGTGGTGCAGTCCGACGCCGGGGCTGGAGGCGGTGGTGGCGGAGCCGCAGGCCCAGGCGGTCGCGCGCTGGGAGCTGCCGGCCGCGGCCCGGGGCGTGGCCCCGCCGCCGCAGCAGGACCCGGCGGTCTGCCCGACCTGGTCGCCGCTGCCCTGCGCCACCGCTCCGGGGCACTGACGCGCCGACCCGTCGGCACCGGGAACGGCGAGCGCCCCCCCCCAACGCTGGCGGGGCGCCCCGCCGGCGGGGTAACAGGTAAAGCCCGTGTGCGCCGGTTCCTCGCGGTGCACTCGGTGAGGGACGGACG
>NZ_JBHYGR010000002.1:49277-95209 GCF_042738155.1 Kitasatospora sp. NPDC059088
CGCGGGGCTCGCCCCCCGGGGGCGCGCGCGGCCCGGCCCCCCCGCCGGGGCGCACGGCGCCGCGGCCCCGGGGGCCCGGGGCGGGGCGCGCGCCCCCCCCCCCCGGGGGGGGGGCGCTCGGCGCGCGGGTGACCGGGATCAGCCCTTGGCGGCGATGATCTCGCGGGCCAGGCGGGCGGTCTCGGACGGCGTCTTGCCGACCTTGACACCGGCGGCCTCGAGGGCCTCCTTCTTCGCCTGGGCGGTGCCCGAGGAGCCCGAGACGATGGCGCCGGCGTGGCCCATGGTCTTGCCCTCGGGGGCGGTGAAGCCCGCGACGTAGCCGACGACCGGCTTGGTGACGTGCTCGGCGATGTAGGCCGCGGCACGCTCCTCGGCGTCGCCACCGATCTCACCGATCATGACGATGATCTCGGTCTCCGGGTCCTCCTGGAAGGCCTTGAGGGCGTCGATGTGGGTGGTCCCGATGACCGGGTCACCGCCGATGCCCACGGCCGAGGAGAAGCCGATGTCGCGCAGCTCGTACATGAGCTGGTAGGTCAGGGTGCCCGACTTCGAGACCAGACCGATCTTGCCGGAGGTGGTGATGTCGGCCGGGATGATGCCGGCGTTCGACTGTCCGGGGCTGATCAGGCCGGGGCAGTTCGGGCCGATGATCCGGGTCTTGTTGCCCTTCGAACCGGCGTGCGCCCAGAAGGCGGCGGTGTCGTGCACCGGAACGCCCTCGGTGATGACGACGGCCAGGCCGATCTCGGCGTCGATGGCCTCGATGACGGCGGCCTTGGTGAAGGCCGGCGGCACGAAGAGGACGGAGACGTCGGCGCCGGTCTCCTTCATGGCCTCGGCGACGGAGCCGAAGACCGGGATCTCGGTGCCGTCGACGTCGACCGTGGTGCCGGCCTTGCGCGGGTTGACACCGCCGACGATCTGGGTGCCGGAGGCGAGCATGCGGCGGGTGTGCTTCATGCCCTCGGCGCCGGTCATGCCCTGGACGATGACCTTGCTGTCCTTGGTAAGGAAGATAGCCATGGTGTTAAGTCCCCTTCCTTACTTGTTGGCCAGCTCGGCGGCGCGGTCAGCGGCGCCGTCCATGGTGTCCACGCGCTGGACCAGCGGGTGGTTGGCGTCGTCGAGGATCTTGCGACCCAGCTCCGCGTTGTTGCCGTCCAGGCGGACGACCAGCGGCTTGGTGACGTTCTCGCCCTTGCTCTCCAGGAGCGCGAGGGCCTGCACGATGCCGTTGGCGACCGCGTCACAGGCGGTGATGCCACCGAAGACGTTGACGAAGACCGACTTGACGTCGGGGTCGCCCAGGATGATCTCCAGGCCGTTCGCCATGACCTCGGCGGAGGCGCCGCCACCGATGTCCAGGAAGTTGGCGGGCTTGACGCCGCCGTGGTTCTCACCGGCGTAGGCGACCACGTCGAGGGTGCTCATGACGAGGCCCGCGCCGTTGCCGATGATGCCGACCTGGCCGTCGAGCTTGACGTAGTTCAGGCCCTTGGCCTTGGCAGCGGCCTCCAGCGGGTTGGCCGCGGCCTTGTCCTCGAGCGCCTCGTGCTCGGGCTGACGGAACTCGGCGTTCTCGTCCAGGGAGACCTTGCCGTCGAGCGCGATGATCTTGCCGTCGCCGGACTTGATCAGCGGGTTGACCTCGACGAGGAGGGCGTCCTCCTTGATGAAGACGGTCCACAGCTTCTGCAGGACGTCGGCGACCTGGTCGGCGACCTCGGCCGGGAACTTCGCCGCGGCGACGATCTCGGCGGCCTTCTCCGGGGTGCAGCCCTCGTTGGCGTCGACCGGGATCTTGGCGAGCGCCTCGGGGTTCTGCTCGGCGACGACCTCGATCTCCACGCCGCCCTCGACGCTGGCCATGGCCAGGAAGGTGCGGTTGGTGCGGTCCAGCAGGAACGAGACGTAGTACTCGTCCTTGATGTCCGCGGTCTGGGCCAGCATCACCTTGTGAACGGTGTGGCCCTTGATGTCCATACCGAGGATCGCCTCGGCCTTGGCGACGGCGTCGGCCGGGTCGGCGGCGAGCTTCACGCCACCGGCCTTGCCACGGCCGCCGACCTTCACCTGAGCCTTGACGACGGCGCGTCCGCCGAAGCGCTCGGCGATGGCGCGAGCGGCTTCGGGGGTCTCGATGACATCACCGTCAAGCACGGGCACGCCGTGCTTGGCGAAGAGGTCCCTCGCCTGGTACTCGAACAGGTCCACGTGTGTTCGTCCTTGTTCGTGGTCGCGGATTGTGTCTCTACGAGCGTGCCACGGCAGGATCTTCGCTGCGGGTCGTCGAAGCGGTGCGGGTACGCAGAGGTACGGCCTTGCGGCCCACACAGCCACGGGCGCACACGTCAATCAACACGCGCGTCACGTCCGTCTGGCAGGTTATCCCCGTGGGACGGGACTGTTCCGCCCGGGGCCTGTCCGCCATGGGTGAGAACCGTCACAGATCGGCCTCCGGCCGTCGACGGCACCCGCGGTCCACCGATCGAGTGATTCACACGTTCGAGTGAAGTCGTCACCCCCCGGTCAAAGCTCCCGGTCAGGGGCTCCCGGTCAGGGCTCCCCGTCGGCCGCCCCCGTCGGGTGCTGCGGGATCGGACGCTTCTCGATCGCCGCCGCCATGATCCCGGGGAAGGCGTCCGGGGTGCAGGCGAAGGCCGGGGCGCCGAGCGCGGCCAGGGCGGCGGCGTGGGCGTGGTCGTACGCGGGGGCGCCCTCGTCGGACAGCGCGAGCAGCGCGACGAACTGGACGCCCGCCGCCTTCATCGCGGCGACCCGCCGCAGCATGCCGTCCCGGACACCGCCCTCGTACAGGTCGCTGATCAGCACCACGACGGTCTCCGACGGCCGGGTGATCCTCGACTGGCAGTAGGCGAGGGCCCGGTCGATGTCGGTGCCGCCGCCGAGCCGGGTGGCGAACAGGACGTCCACCGGGTCGGTCAGCTGCTCGGTGAGGTCGACCACCGAGGTGTCGAAGACGACCAGCCGGGTGTCCAGGCTGGGCATCGAGGCGAGCACCGCGCCGAACACCGCGGCGTGGACGACGGACGGCGCCATCGAGCCGGACTGGTCGACGCAGAGGATGACGTCCTTCCTCACCGCCCGCCGGGCCCGGGCGTGGCCGACCAGCCGCTCGGGCACGACGGTGCCGTGCTCGGGCAGGTAGTTCCTCAGGTTGGCCCGGATCGTCCGGTCCCAGTCGATGTCCCGGTGGCGCGGCCGGTTCACCCGGGCGCTGCGGTCCAGGGCTCCGCCCAGGGCGGTCCTGGTCCGGTCCGCCAGTCGGCGCTCCAGGTCGGCGACCACCTTGCCGACCACGGCCCGGGCGGTCTCCCGGGTGGTCTCGGGCAGCGCGTGCCGGAGCGACAGCAGGGTGCCGACCAGGTGCACGTCCGGCTCGACGGCCTCCAGCATCTCCGGCTCCAGCAGCAGCCGGTCCAGGCCGAGCCGGGTGATCGCGTCCTGCTGCATCAGCTGGACGACGGTGGACGGGAAGTACTCCCGGATGTCGCCCAGCCAGCGGGCCACCTGCGGGGCCGAACCGCCCAGCCCGGCCGCGCGGCGGCCGCCCCGGGGCGTCCTGCCGCCCTCCTCCGGCGCACCCCGGTAGAGCGCGGCGAGGGCGCCGTCCATCGCGGCGTCGCGACCGCGCAGGGTGCAGCCGGTCCCGTCGGCCGCGCCGCCGAGCACCAGGCGCCAGCGGCGCAGCCGTTCGTCGGTCGGGGTCGATGCCATCGGGTCCTCCTGGTGCGGCGGGCGGGTCGGGGGCGGGCGGGGTCAGGTGTCGCGGCCGGCGGGCTGGCGGGGGATCCGCGGGCGGACGCCGAGCAGGACGGCCAGCACCGGGACGGCCGCGTCGGCGCGGTCCGGGTCCAGTGCGCCGCCGGTCCCGGGCGCCGCCGGGGCGGCGTCCAGCGGACCGGCGGCGACCCGGGCGCCGATGGTGGTGCGCACGCCCGCCTCCAGCCCGGCGAAGGTGCGCCGCAGCAGTGGCAGGACATCGGTGAACACCTCGCCGCCGACCCCGCAGAGCCACTCGTCCAGCAGGGCGAGCAGCCGGGGGTCGTGCAGCAGCAGGGCGCCGCCGCCGGCGAGGAAGCCCTCGACCCAACCGGCCGCGTCGGCCGGGGCGTTGGCCGTCGACAGCACCAGCCGGAGCCGTCGGCCGACCTCCTCCGCGTCCAACCGGCCGTCATCGAGCAGCAGCCGGACGGCGCGGCCGCGCAGCAGGCCGGGGACGCCGGTGGCCGGGGAGCCGGCGGGCTCGCGGCGGGCCAACGAGCGCAGGGCGGTGGCCCAGCGCTCGGGCAGTCCGTCGGGCAGTCCGTCGGGGGCCCCGGCGGCATCGGCGACAGCAGCAGTACCGACAACAGTGGTACCGGCGGCGGCCGGGCCCGGGCCGAGCAGGGCGATCGCGCCGTGCACCTCGTCGATCCGGGCCCGCATCGCCGCCGCCCCGTCCGCGTCCAGGCCGACGCAGGCGGGTGGCAGCCCGACGCAGACCCGCTCGGCCAGCCCGGCCGCGGCCCCGGCCAGCGCGCCGTGGTCGGTGCCGCGCACGTCGCCGTAGCGCAGCGCCCGGACCAGCGCCGGCAGCGCGGCCGCCAGGTGCGCGACATCGGTGTCCAGGGCCGCGCAGTCCGCCAGCACCCGCATCACCGCGGGCAGCGCACCGGACAGCCCGGCCAGCAGGCAGGTCTCCACCAGGCCGGTCAGCTCGGCGAGTTCGACGGCGGCGCGGGCGGTGCCGACCGCCTTGCCGACGGCGGCCTGCTCCACCGTGGTGCCCCACTGGGCGGCCTCGGCGATCCGGACCGCGAACTCCGGCTGCCAGCAGAGCCGCCAGCTCTCCCGGAAGGTGCCGGTGGAGTGGACCGGGGACCGGGCCGGCACGCCCCACCCGACGCCCAGCAGCCGCAGCCGGTGCAGCAGCCGGGAGCGGGCCGCGTCGGTGTCCTTGCGCAGGTCGAGGTCGAGGTCCCGGGGCGCGGCCTCCGGTCTGAGCCGCAGCGAGCGCTGCAGCCGCGCCAGGTCGCGCTGCAGCGGCACCGCCGGTGCGCCGTCCGGCACCTCGCCGAGCGCGTCGCCGACCACCAGGCGGTCCCGGACGAGTTCCAGCGCGACGTCCGAACCCTCGCAGAGCACCGCGCGGACGGCGTCCAGGGTCTCGGTCAGCCCGGCGAGCGGGCGGCCGCGCAGCACCGCGAGGGTCTCGGCGAGCCGGACCGCCTCGATCACGTGGGCGGAGGAGACCGGGTGGTCCTCGGCGCGCAGCAGGTCGGCGGCCCGGGTGAGCCAGCGCGGCACCGGGTCGCCCTCGGTGCTGAACAGGTGGTGGTACCAGCCGGGCGACCGGACGCCCGCGCCGTAGCCGGCGGCCTGGGAGAGCCGGCGGTGCGTCCACGGGATCCAGGTGATGTCCGCCCGCACCCTCTTCGGCAGCCCGGCGAGCAGGGCCCGGTCGTGCGCGACGGTGGGCGCGGTCGCCAGCGCGGGCACGTGGAAGGCGCCGCAGACCACGGCGATCCGGCGGTGACCGGCCCGCCGGGCGGCCCGGATCCGCTGACGCATGTGGGCCTCCCGCAGTTCGTCCCGGCGGGACTCGCCGAGGCCCTCGGCGCGCAGCGCCGCCATCGCCTCGGCGACGGCGGCGAACGGTGCCAGCGCGTCCGCGCCGGGGGCACGGTGCTCGACCACGTCCTCCCACCAGCGCTCCGGGTCGTCGTGGCCGGCGGCCCCGGCGAGCAGCGCCAGCGGGTCCGCGGGCAGTTCCTCGGCGGCCTCCCCGCCCTCCTCGGCCGGGTCGTCCGCCCGGTCCCAGGGCCGGTCCCCCGCGGCCTGTGCGAAGGCGTACCCGGCGGGCAGGTCGATGAAGTGCACCGGCAGGCCGTGGTCCACCGCGTACCGGATCGCCACCCACTCCGGGGAGAACGCGGCGTACGGCCAGAACGCGGCCCGCGACGGGTCGTCCACCGCGTGGGCGAGCAGGGCGACCGGCGGCACCAGGTCCTTCCCGGCCGCCAGGTGGACGACGGCGTCGGCCTCCACCGGGCCCTCGATCAGCACCGCGTCCGGCCGCCACTGCGCCAGCGCGGCCGCCACCGCCCGGGCCGAGCCGGGGCCGTGGTGCCGGATGCCCAGCAGGGCGACCTCCGAGGTCACGCCGTCACCTCGCGGGCCGCGCGGTAGAAGTCCTTCCAGCCGTCGCGCTCGCGCACCACCCCTTCGACGTACTCGCGCCACACCGCCCGGTCCGCCACCGGGTCGCGGACGACCGCGCCGAGGATGCCGGCCGTCACGTCCCCGGCGCGCAGCACGCCGTCGCCGAAGTGGGTGGCCAGGGCCAGGCCGTTGGTCACCACCGAGATCGCCTCGGCGGTGGAGAGGGTGCCGCTCGGGGTCTTGACCTTCGTCCGGCCGTCCACGGTGAGACCGGCCCGCAGCTCCCGGAAGACCGTCACCACGCGCCTGATCTCCTCGGCGCCGCCGGGCAGTTCGGGCAGGTCGAGGGAGCGGCCGAGCTGGTTGACCCGGCGGGTGACGATGTCGACCTCCTCGTCCAGCGAGCCGGGCAGGGGCAGCACCACGGTGTTGAAGCGGCGGCGCAGCGCGCTGGACAGCTCGTTGACGCCGCGGTCCCGGTCGTTGGCGGTGGCGATCACGTTGAAGCCGCGCACGGCCTGCGTCTCGCCGCCCAACTCCGGTACCGGCAGGGTCTTCTCGGACAGGATGGTGATCAGGCCGTCCTGCACGTCGGCCGGGATGCGGGTCAGCTCCTCGATCCGGGCGAGCTTGCCGTCCGCCATCGCCCGCATCAGCGGCGAGGGCACCAGGGCGTCCCGGCTGGGGCCTTGGGTCAGCAGCCGGGCGTAGTTCCAGCCGTACCGGACGGCCTCCTCGGGGGTGCCCGCGGTGCCCTGCACCAGCAGCGTGGAGTCGCCGCTGACCGCGGCGGCCAGGTGCTCGGACACCCAGGTCTTCGCGGTGCCGGGCACGCCGAGCAGCAGCAGCGCGCGGTCCGTCGCCAGGGTGGTGACGGCGACCTCGACGATCCGGCGCGGACCGATGTACTTGGGGGTGATCCGGGTGCCGTCCGGCAGCTCGCCGCCGAGCAGGTACGTCGCCACGGCCCACGGCGAGAGCTTCCAGCGCTCGGGGCGCGGGCGGTCGTCCTGGGCGGCCAGCGCGGCCAGTTCGCCGGCGAACGCGTCCTCGGCGTGCTGCCGCAGAACGTCGGTCATGGGGGCTCCTTGAGGTCGGCCGCCGGGCCCGCGGGTGCCCCGGTGGTGAGGTGAACGGAGGGAGCCAGGTCGGCGTCCCGGCCTGTGGGAACCACCTTGCAACGCGGCACTGACAACCGCCGGACGGGCGCCGGACGGGCCGTCAGCCACTGTCAGTGCCCCCGCCTACCGTCGGTCGCATGGAGGAACGCTGGAGCACCGAACACGTCCTGTCGCTGGCCCCTGACGCCACGTCGCGCAAGGCCGCGGGCGAGCTGTCCACACCCGCGCCCTGGACCGGCACGGGCACCGACGGCGCCGCCCTCTGGGGCGAGTGCCGGGGCGGCGGCCGCACGCCGTACCGCACCGTGATCGAACTCGCCACGCCCGCCTACCGGTGCAGCTGCCCCGGCCGGAAGCTCCCGTGCAAGCACGCGCTCGGACTCCTCCTGCTGTGGAGCGGCGCCCCCGAGGCCGTACCGGCCGGCGAGCCCGCCGACTGGGCGGCCGAATGGCTGGAGGCCCGGCGGGAACGGGCCGAGAAGCGCGCGAGCGCCCCGGCCGACCCGGAGGCCGCCCGCCGCCGGGCCGAGCGGCGCGGCGCCCGGGTCGCGGCCGGCGCGGCCGAACTGCGGCTGCGGCTCGCCGACCGGATCCGGCACGGCCTGGCCGACCAGTCCTCGGCCGGCCCCTGGGAGGAGGTCGCGGCCCGGATGGTCGACGCCCAGGCCCCCGGACTCGCCGCCCGGGTACGGGAGTTGGACACCCTGCCGGAGGACCGGCTGCTGGAGGAGTACGCGATGCTGCACCTGCTGGCCACCGCCGCCACCCGGGTCGACGAGCTGCCGGCCGCGCTGGCCGCCACCGTCCGCGCCCGGGTCGGCTACACCCTGGACGCCGCCGAGGTGCTCGCCGGCCCGACCGTACGGGACCGCTGGCTGGTGCTCGGCAGCCGCACCGTGCCGATGGAAGGGGCGACCGACGAGCGGCTCACCACCCGCCGGGTCTGGCTGCGCGGCGCCAAGACCGGCCGCCCCGCCCTGCTGCTCGCCTTCGGCCGCCCCGGCCGGGCCCCCGACCTCGCCCTGCCCACCGGCCACCTGCTGGAGGCCGAACTCGCCTACCACCCCGGCGCCCGCCCGCTGCGCGCCGTGCTCGGCACCCGCTACGGCGCCCCCGGGCCCGGCCCGGCCGCCCCGCCCGCCGGGCTCACCGTCGCCGAGGCGGTCGCCGGGTACGGCGGCGCGGTGGCCGACGACCCGTGGCTGGACAGCTGGCCGACCGTGCTCGCCGGGGTCGTCCCGGTCCGCGCCCCGGACGGCTGGCACCTGACGGACGGCCACCACACCGTCCCGGTACGGCCCTCGGCCGTCCCCGAGGCCGCCCTGTGGCGGCTGGCCGCGGTCTCCACCGGCCGCCCGCTGACGGTCTTCGGCGAGTACGGCCACCAGGGTTTCGCCCCGGTCACCGCCTGGACCGCCGAGCACCGCCCGGTCGGCCTCACGTCCGGCTAGGCCCTGTCCGGCCGATCCCGCCGGGCGCGCCCCAAGGAGAACCCGACGTCCCAGGAGAACCGACGATGACCCTCACCCAGGACCCGTGGGAGCCGCTGCGGACCAGCGCCCTGCTCGGCACCGACCGGCGGCCGCTGCCGCCCACCGCGCTGCCGCTCGCCGAGGCCGTGGACCCGTCCGATCCGGCCACCGCCCTGCTGGAGCTGGCCGCGCTGGCCACCGTCCGCCGCCGGGCCGGCGCCCTGCCGGTACCGGCCGCCGGGCCGCCCGGGCCACCCGCCCCCGAGGACCCCCGCCCCGAACTGCCCGAGGCGGCCGCCCGCCGGCTGGCCGTCCTGCTCGGCGGGCGCACCGGCGGCACCGGCGGCGCCACCCTGGCCAACCTCGCCGAGCTGCTGCCGCAGTGGCTCGCCGCCGCCCGGGCCGCGGGCCTGCGGCCGCCCGCCGCGCTGATCCCCGGGCTGCTCGACGCCGCCCGGGCCCGCAGCGAACTGCGCTCCGACGCCGTCGCGTTGGCCGGCCCGCCGGGCCGCTGGCTGGCCGCGCAGAACCCCGACTGGCGGTTCGTGCTGCGCACCACCGCCGCCGGGCCGGCCCGGCGACCGGCGGACCCGGGCACCCCGGCCGACCCGGCGGACCCGGCGGACCCGGCCGACCACCGGCTGTGGCACGAGGGCCTGTTCGCCGAGCGGGTCACCCACCTGACCCTGCTGCGCCGCCACGACCCGGCCGCCGGACTGGAGCTGCTGCGCAGCACCTGGCCCACCGAGCGCGCCGAGGACCGGCTGCTCTTCCTGGACGCCCTCCAGGACGGCCTCTCCCCCGCCGACGAGCCCTTCCTGGAGGCCGCCCTGGGCGACCGCAGCAAGAACGTCCGCGCCACCGCCGCCGAACTGCTCTCCACCCTGCCCGACTCGGCGCTCGCCCGGCGGATGGCCGAGCGGGCCCGGGCCGCCGTCCGGCTCGCCGACAGCGGCACCCACCTGCTGGTCACCCCGCCCACCGAGTGCGACGAGCGGATGCAGCGCGACGGCATCGCCCCCAAGTCCCCCACCGGGCGCGGCGAACGTGCCTGGTGGTTCGGCGAGTTGGTGGCCGCCGCGCCGCTGTCGGTCTGGCCGGCCGACACCGGTCTGACGCCCGGGCAGCTGCTCGCGCTGCGGGTCGGCGACAGCCTGGACGAGACCAGCAGCAGCTGGGCCGACGACCTGCGGGAGGCCTGGGCGCGCGCCGCCGTACGCCAGCACGACGCCGACTGGGCCCGCGCCCTGCTCGGCCCGGCCCCCGCCCCGCCGACCCGGGGCGCCGGGCGGGCCCGGGGCGCGCGGGTGACCGGCGCCCCGGCGAAGCTGCTGGCCGTGCTCCCGCCCGAGGAGCGGGCCGCCTGGACGGCCGCCTTCGTCGAGGTGCACGGCCTGGCCGAGGCCTTCCAACTGCTCGGGGCCTGCGCCACCCCGTGGACGCCGCCGCTGTCCACCGCCGTGGTGACGGCGCTGGCCCGGGCCGCCGCCTCCGGCGCGTACCCGTGGAGCCACAGCGGGGTGCTCGGGATGACGGAGCGCGCGCTCGCCCCCGGGACGGCCGCCGCGGTGGAGGAGCTGGCCGCCGGGGCCCCGCCCGACTCCGCCTGGTCGGAGACCTTCGCCCGGCTGGCCGGGACCCTGCGCTTCCGGGCGGCGATGCTCGACGAACTGACGGTCACGCCGGGTTGACGCACCGGCGGGCCGGGCAGCCGGTACGGCCGGGCGGGCAGCACGGCCGTACCGGAGCGCGCCCCGGGAACGCCCGAGCGGGCCGGTCCAGGACGGACCGGCCCGCTCGGCGCGCGGCGGAGCTCAGCCGGCGGTCCGCAGGTTGGCCTCGACCCAGGCGACCACGTCCCGGGTGGTGGTGCCCGGGGTGAAGATGTCGGCGATGCCCATCGCCTTGAGCTCGGCGATGTCCTCGTCCGGGATGATCCCGCCGCAGAAGACCTTGATGTCCTCGGCGTCCCGCTCCTTCAACAGCTCCAGCACCCGGGCGCACAGGGTCATGTGGGCGCCGGAGAGGATCGACAGCCCGATGCCGTCCGCGTCCTCCTGGATCGCGGTGTCGACCACCTGCTCGGGGGTCTGGTGCAGCCCGGTGTAGATGACCTCCATACCGGCGTCGCGCAGGGCGCGCGCGATGACCTTGGCGCCACGGTCGTGACCGTCGAGCCCCGGCTTGGCGACCACCACACGGATCGGCCCCGACACACTCATCACTGCCTCCTGGACCTCGTCGTCCATCATCCGACCGGGCTTCGTGGGCCCACGGTGCGGTTGACGCGGTTAACGCTCGATAACCAACCAACCTGAGGGGAGATTAGCGCCACCCGCCCCGGTTGGCCGAGCCACCTCCCAAGAGGAGGGCAAAGTCACAGCGCCGGGCCTTGCTACCAGCGGGTACTCCCGTCGACGGGCCCCCGGACACCGCGCGGACCCCCGTGCGCCCCCTTGACAACCGGCGGTTTTTCCGGGGTGTCGGCCGTGGGGCTACAGTCACGCCTGTTTACCTCGCCCGACGACGTGACCGAGGCCCACCGAGGAGGCAGCCCCCGATGGCTCCCGAAGCAGCCGCCCGCCCCACCCGTGCGGAGCTGCGCCTCGCCGCCCGCGAGCAGTCCCGCGCCCAGCGCCGCGGCGCCGCCAAGGCGGCCACCCGGGCCGCCCTGTTCCGGGTCGCGGTGCCCTCGGTGGCCGCGCTCGGGGTCGCCGGGGCGGCGGGCGCGGCGGTGGTCCAGGAACAGGCCGACCGGGCGCCGGCCCAGGCCTCGGCGCCCGACGCCCCCACCGGACCGGCCGCAGCGCAGAGCGCCCGGCAGGCGCTCGCCCACACCGACCAGGACCAGGCCTCGCGCGGCGACGCCCGCGGGCCGCTGACCGGCACCCAGCCCGGCGACGGCACGCCCACCGCCACCCCGACCGCCCAGCCGACCCCCGAGCCGGTCAAGCCCAAGGTGGTCATGCCGGTCGCCCGGCACGGCCTGGGCGAGCTGTTCGGCGCCTCCGGCGAGCACTGGGCCCGGCGGCACACCGGCATCGACTTCCCGGTGGACGGCGGCTCCGAGGTGTACGCCGTCACCGACGGCACGCTCCGGACACAGTGGAACCCGTTCTACGGCTACATGTCGATGCTGAAGATGCCGGACGGCACCGAGGCCTGGTACTGCCACCTGCGCAGCTACAAGGTCCGCAAGGGGCCGGTGAAGCAGGGCGACGTGATCGCCTTCGTCGGCAGCAGCGGCAACAGCACCGGACCGCACCTGCACTTCGAGATCAGGCCGAAGGACAGCGGGCCGATCGACCCGCTGCCCTGGTTCCTCGCGAACGGGCTGGACCCGAGGTAGCCCCCGGGGCCCGCCGCGGACGCCCTACAGCTTCTCGACCGGCGCGTAGCGCAGCACCAGCCGCTTGCGGCCGCCCGAGCCGAAGTCCACCTCGGCCTGCGCGTTGTCGCCGGCGCCCGTCACGCCCACCACGGTGCCCAGCCCGAAGGTGTCGTGGGTGACCCGGTCGCCGACGGCGAGCGAGGCGACCTCGCGCTCCACGACCTTGCCGCCGCGCCGCACCGACTGCCCCCAGCCCGCCTTCGGCGCGGCCGAAGCGGACGACGAGGACCGCGAACTCCCGCCCCCGGACGAGGACTTGCCCCAGGAGGAGCCCGAGGAGAAGCCGCGCTGGACCGGCGCCTGGGCCGCCCCCGTCCGCTTCCACTCGACCAGCGCCCCCGGGATCTCCTCCAGGAACCGCGAGGCCGGGTTGTAGGCCGGCTGCCCCCAGGCACTGCGCAGCACCGAACGGGTCAGGTAGAGCCGCTCGCGGGCCCGGGTGAGGCCGACGTACGCAAGCCGGCGCTCCTCCTCCAGCTCCTTGACCTGGTTGAGCGCCCGCATGTGCGGGAAGATCCCGTCCTCCATGCCGGTCAGGAAGACGACCGGGAACTCCAGGCCCTTGGCGGTGTGCAGGGTCATCATCGTGATGACGCCCTGACCCTCCTCGTCGTCGTCCGGGATCTGGTCGGAGTCGGCGACCAGCGCGACCCGCTCCAGGAAGTCGGCCAGCGAGCCGACCGGCGGCGCGCCGTCCTCCCCGGCGTCCGGCCGCTCGCCCGGGTCCTGCTCGTACTCCAGCGCCACCGACGCGAGTTCCTGGAGGTTCTCCACCCGGGTCTCGTCCTGCGGGTCGGTGGAGGCCTGGAGCTCGGCCAGGTAGCCGGTCTCCTCCAGGACGGCCTCCAGCACCGCCGCCGGGCCCGCGCCCGACTCGACGACCTGGCGCAGCCCGGCCATCAGGACGTTGAACTTCTTGACGGCGTTGGCCGAGCGCGCGGCCATCCCGTACGCCTCGTCGACCCGCACCAGCGCCTGGGCGAAGGAGATCCGCTCCCGGGCGGCCAGCGCGTCGACCATCGCCTCGGCCCGCTCACCGATGCCGCGCTTGGGCACGTTGAGGATCCGGCGCAGCGGCACGGTGTCCTCCGGGTTGGAGAGCACCCGCAGGTAGGCCAGGACGTCCCGGACCTCCTTGCGCTCGTAGAAGCGCACCCCGCCGACCACCTTGTACGGCAGGCCGACCCGGATGAACACCTCCTCGAACACCCGGGACTGGGCGTTGGTGCGGTAGAAGATCGCGACGTCGCCGGGCTTGGCCTCGCCCTTGTCGGTGAGCCGGTCGATCTCGTCGGCGATGAACTGGGCCTCGCCGTGCTCGTCGTCCGCGACGTAGCCGACCACCTTCTCGCCGTGGTCCCCGGCCGTCCAGAGCTTCTTCTCGCGCCGGTTGGCGTTGCGCTCGATGACGGCGTTGGCGGCGCTCAGGATGGTCTGGGTGGAGCGGTAGTTCTGCTCCAGCAGGATCGTGGTCGCGTTCGGGTAGTCCTCCTCGAACTGGAGGATGTTGCGGATGGTCGCGCCGCGGAAGGCGTAGATCGACTGGTCCGCGTCACCGACCACGCACAGCTCGGCGGGCGGCACCTCGGCGAGGTGCGCGGCGGCCGGGTTCACGAACTCGCCGTCCACGGTGCGCCTGGGGGCGGCGGCGACCGAGCCCCCGCTCAGCTCGCGGACCAGCATGTACTGGGCGTGGTTGGTGTCCTGGTACTCGTCGACCAGGATGTGCCGGAACCGGCGGCGGTAGTGCTCGGCGACGTCCGGGAAGGCCTGCAGCAGGTTCACCGTCGTCATGATGATGTCGTCGAAGTCGAGCGCGTTGGCCTCGCGCAGCCGCCGCTGGTAGAGCGCGTACGCCTCGGCGAGCTTCTTCTCCATCGGGTTGGCGGCCTGGTCGGCGAAGGTCTCCTCGTCGATCAGCTCGTTCTTGAGGTTGCTGACCTTCGCCGTGAAGGACTTCGGCGGGAACTGCTTGGGGTCCAGGTCGAGGTCGCGGCAGACCAGCGACATCAGCCGCTGGGAGTCGGCCGAGTCGTAGATCGAGAAGCTGGAGGTGAAGCCCAGCAGCTTGGACTCGCGGCGCAGGATCCGCACGCAGGCGCTGTGGAAGGTGGACACCCACATCGCCCGGGCGCGCGGGCCGACCAGCGCCTCGACGCGCTCGCGCATCTCGCCCGCGGCCTTGTTGGTGAAGGTGATCGCCAGGATCTCGCCCGGCTGCACCCCGCGGGCGCCCAGCAGGTGGGCGATCCGGTGGGTCAGCACCCGGGTCTTGCCGGAGCCGGCGCCGGCCACGATCAGCAGCGGCGAGCCGGCGTGCAGCACGGCCTCGCGCTGGGGGTCGTTCATCCCCTCCAGCAGCTGCGCCGGGTCGACCACCGTCCGCGCGGAGCCGTTGCGGTACCAGGCGTCCCGCTCGGCCTCGGCGGCGCCACTCGGCTGATTGAAAGCAGTCGTGTGGAACAGCCCGTCCGGGATCGCCTCCTCGTACGCGTCGTACGGGACTTCGTCCTCGTACGGCGGGGGCTCCTCGTCGGCGGCGTCGACGGGCACGGCGGGCTGCTTCGACCCGGCGGCGGGTGCCTCGAAACCGGGGAGCGGGAGGTCGTCAAAGAGGCTACTCATGGCAATGACGAGTCTATGGCCACCCACCGACAAGCCCGCCCGCCCCGGGGGATCCGGGGCGGGCGGGCTCGACGACGACGCGGGGCTCAGACCAGGCGGCGGGCGGTGGCCCAGCGGGTGAGCTCGTGGCGGTTGCTGAGCTGGAGCTTGCGCAGGACGGCGGAGACGTGGCTCTCGACGGTCTTCACCGAGATGAAGAGCTGCTTGGCGATCTCCTTGTAGGCGTAGCCGCGGGCGATCAGCCGCAGCACCTCGCGCTCGCGCTGGGTGAGCCGGTCCAGGTCCTCGTCCACCGGCGGGGTGTCGGTGGCGGCGAAGGCGTCCAGGACGAAGCCGGCCAGCCGGGGCGAGAAGACCGCGTCGCCGTCGCCGATCCGGAAGATCGCGTCGACCAGGTCGGTGCCGGTGATGGTCTTGGTGACGTAGCCGCGGGCTCCGCCGCGGATCACGCCGATGACGTCCTCGGCGGCGTCCGAGACGGAGAGCGCCAGGAACTTCACTCCCCCCTGCTCGCCCATCACGCCGGCCGAGCGGCGCAGCACCTCGACGCCGCCGCCGCCGGGCAGGTGGACGTCGAGCAGGACGACGTCCGGCCTGGTCTCGGCGACCACCCGGACCGCCGAGTCCACGTCGTCGGCCTCGCCCACCACGTCGATCCCGGTCACGTCGGTGCGGCCGATCTCGGCCCGGACCCCCGTCCGGAACATCCGGTGGTCGTCCACCAGCACGACCCTGGCCGTGCGCCCCGGCTCTGCCTCAGTCATTCGTTCTCTCCATCTCCAGCTCGACCTCGGTGCCGCCGCCCGCCGCCGGCCGCACCCGCGCGGTGCCGCCGTGCCGCTTCATCCGGCCGATGATCGACTCCCGTACGCCCATCCGGTCCTCGGGCACCGTGTCGGGGTCGAAGCCGGGTCCGTGGTCGCGGATGAACACCGACACCGTCCTCCCCTCCACCTCGGCGTAGACCTGGACCGGTCCCCCGCCACCGTACTTGGCCGCGTTGACGGTCGCCTCCCTCGCGGCCTGCATCTGTGCCGCGACTTTCTCGTCCATCGGGCAGTCGCCGACGATGACCAGCTCGACCGGGACGCCGTGCCGGTCCTCGACCTCGGCGACGGCGGCGCGCAGGGTCTCCGCCATGGTGTCCGGCGCGGCCTCGGCGGCGGCCTCCGGGCGGTACAGCCACAGCCGCAGCTCGCGCTCCTGGGAGCGGGCCAGCCGGAGCACCTCCTTGGGGTCCTCGGCCCGGCGCTGGATCAGGGTGAGGGTGTGCAGCACCGAGTCGTGGATGTGCGCGGCGATCTCGGCGCGCTCCTGGGCCCGGATGCGGGCGGTGCGCTCGGCGCCGAGGTCCTGCCAGAGCCGCAGGCCGTACGGGCCGAGCAGCACCAGCACGCCGGCCAGCACGGCGAGCGAGGCCTCGATCACCGAGCCGAGGGTGGAGCCGCTGCCCTGCATGGCGAGCAGCGCGATGGTGCCGACCACCGCGAGCAGCACGCCCGCGCCGACCCGGGTGTAGGCGCTGCGGCGCTTCTCGCCCTCCTCGATGCCGAACCAGCGCTGCCAGCGCGAGTCGTCGGCCTGCCGCCAGACCAGCGCGACGCCGACGCCGATCGCCAGCAGCGGCCAGGTGTACGGCTTGGCGGTCTGCCAGCCGAGCACGTTCAGCAGCGCGATCAGGCCGATCACGACCATGACCAGGGCGGCGAGCTGGCCGATGCCGCCCTGCCCGGTCCGGCCGCCGGGCCGGGTGCCGGCCTCGCCCTCGCCCTCCGCGGCGGTGGCGGTGGCGGCCGCGACCGGCTCGCCCTGGAGCGCGTGCTGGAGCAGTTCGCGCAGCCGGCCGACCCACCCGCCGCCGCCCGACTTGGTCACCGGGGTGCCCGGCCGCAGCCAGGGCGAGGTCGGGACGTAGACGCCGTTGACGTTCACCCAGTGGGTGCCGCCGCGCTGCGAGGGCTCGCCGATGCCGATCGGCACCACGAACCAGAACGCCGCGTACAGCAGCGCCCCGATCCCCTGCGCGAAGAACAGCAGCACGAAGGCCAGCCGGACCCAGCGGACGGGCAGCCCGAGGTGCACCGCCAGGCCGTGCGCGACGCCGCCCAGCATCCGCCCCTGCGGGCTGCGGTAGAGCCGGCGGTAGGGCGGCCGACCGTCGGCGGGCGCGTTCGGGTCGGCGCCGGCCGGCGCCGCGGCGTCGGGGGCGAGGGGGCGGGGATCGGTACCGGGTGCTGCCACGTCACCGATGGTTCCACGCGGGCGCCT
Source organism: Kitasatospora sp. NPDC059088 (assembly GCF_042738155.1). Taxonomy (NCBI): domain Bacteria; kingdom Bacillati; phylum Actinomycetota; class Actinomycetes; order Kitasatosporales; family Streptomycetaceae; genus Kitasatospora; species Kitasatospora sp. NPDC059088. Next base: position 66,326 of record NZ_JBHYGR010000002.1, read on the forward strand.
CCGGGCGCATCAGGGTGGCGCCCCCCAGTCCTCTCAGGGAGAAGTCAGGGTAGGGACAGGGCCCTACCCGGTTGGGCCCGCCCGCCCGCTGCCGGAAGGATGGTGCCCATGACCGAGGACCACATCCAGGAGGCCGGGCCCACCGCCCCGCCGGAACCGGAGCGCCCGCCGCTCACCAGGACCGAGCACCACCGCGTGGTGGCCGGCGTCTGCGGCGGCCTCGGACGGCACCTGGACATCGACCCGGTGGTGTTCCGGGTGGTCACCGTGGTGCTCTGCCTCTCCGGCGGCCTCGGACTCTTCCTGTACGGCCTGGCCTGGCTGATCGTCCCGACCGAGGCCGGCGAGGGCAAGGGCCGCGGCGGGCGCACCGAGCTCCAGCGGGTGCTGACCGGCCGGGTCGACGGCCAGTCGATCGGCGCGGTCCTGCTGACCGTGATCGGCACCGGGGTGTTCTTCTCCTCGATGGGCGACGGCGACCAGCTGTTCCCGCTGCTGCTGCTCGGCGGCCTGGTCTTCCTGGCGGTGCGCTACGACCCGGAGCGCCGCCGCGGCGGTTTCCGGGGCCGCGGCCGCCGCCGCGGCGGCCCGTACGACCGGCACTTCCCCGATGCCGAGGGCCAGGGCTGGCCGTCGGACGAGGCCCGGGCCCGGCACGCCGCCGCGCAGGCCGCCGGGACCGTCCCCGCCGACTCCCCCGCCCCCGGCCCGAGCGGCTACCTGTGGGACCCCCGCCACCCCGAGCGCAACCCGTACGGCGCCACCGACCAGGGCGGCACCCCGCCGCCCGGTGCGGGCCCCAAGGTGCCGCCGCCGGGCGGCCCGGCCCAGGCCTGGTGGCAGCGGGCCGACCTCCCGGCCGGCGACCCGCTGCGCAAGGAGCGTCCGGAGCGGCGCGAGCCGGCCGTCGTCCGGCACCCCAAGGAGCGCTCGCCGCTCGGCTTCTTCGGCTTCCTGCTGGCGATCGGCGCCGCCACCGCGGTCTGGTCCGCCTCGGTCGGCCACACCGACGTCACCAGGCTGAGCACCGTGGTGCTGGCCACCGGGCTGCTGGTGATCGGCCTGACCCTGCTGCTGGCCGCGAAGTTCGGCAAGGCCCGCAAGCTCGCGGTGCTGGGCCTGCTGACCACGCTGGCGCTGGCCTTCGCCGGCCACTCGCCGCACACCGTGCAGGACGCCGTCGGCGACCGCACCTGGACGGTCGCCGCGGCCACGGACCTCAAGGACCGCTACAACCTCGGCGCCGGCAACATCCGGCTGGACCTCTCCCGGCTGGACCCGGCCGGCGGCACCGTCGCCACCAAGGTCGACCTCGGGGCCGGCGAACTGGTGGTCACCGTGCCGGCCGACGTCACGGTGGACCTGGTCGCCCGGGTCGGCCTGGGCAACGTGACCGTCCCCGGCGGCCAGGGCGGCGGCACCGGACGGCACGTCTACCAGCTCGGCCCGGTGGACGGCCGCCCGTCCAAGGGCACCATCGACCTCCAACTCGGCATCGGCATCGGCGACATCAAGGTGGTCCAGCAGTGAGGAAGCACCGGCTCGACCTGTTCTCGCTGATCGCGGGCGGGCTGTTCACCGTGATCGCCGTGCTCTACCTGGTGGCGGCGCTCAACGACCGGTCGGTGAACGGACGCGTCGTCGTCCCGGTCACCTTCATCGTGCTCGGCGTCGGCGGCCTGGCCGGCGCGGTCGCCGCGGTGGCCCGGCGGGGCCGGCCGGACCGCGACGAGTAGGGCGTGCCGTGCGGCTCAGCTCTGCTGCGGGCCCAGGGTCAGCTTGTCGCCGTTCCGGCTGACGGCGTAGCGGGGCAGCGGCTTGACCGCCGGGCCGTTGACCACGGCGCCGGTCGCGGCGTCGAAGCGGGAGCCGTGGCAGGGGCAGTACAGCTGGCCGTTCTTCGGGGCGTCCACCGCGCAGCCGGAGTGGGTGCAGACGGCGGAGAAGGCGCAGTACTGGCCGGCCTTGGGCTGCACGATGTAGACGCCGTCCCCGGTGGCCGGGTCCTTGACCTGGGCCGAGCCGCCGACCGGCACGCTCGCCGCGGCGACGCTGGGGGCGGGCGCGGCGGGCGCCGTCGCGGTGCCGCCGGGGGCCGGGGCCGCGGACTGCTTGGGCGCGGCCTTGCCGCCGCGGCCGAAGGTGCGGGTGAGCGAGCCGGTCAGCAGCCCGGCGCCGCCGATCGCGACCGCCGCGATGCCGCCGTCCACCAGCGCCCGGCGCTTGACGTGCTCCTCGGTCAGCCCGCGCTCGCGGTCCCGGCCGGCCCGGCGGGCGAGGTAGCCGTCCACCGACAGGTACGGCGTGCCGGCCAGCAGCAGCGGGGTCCAGGCCATCAGGTAGCCGAGGTCGTTGCCGAGGTAGTACGGCGAGACGTTCCAGCTGACGGTCAGCCACAGGCTGAGGTTGATCAGCGCGCCGCCGAGCGCCGCGATCCGGCCCCAGAGGCCGAGCAGGGTGCCGAGGCCGACCGCCAGTTCACCGAAGGCGATGGCCAGCGCGGACAGCGTCGGCGAGTCCAGCGCGGGGCCGAGCAGGAAGCCGATCGGGCTGCCGCCCGCCTTGGCGGCCTGCGTCTGCGAGACGAAGGAGGCCGGGTCGCCGGCGCCGGCCAGGAAGTGCGCGTCGGAGAGCTTGTCCAGGGCGGCGTAGACGAAGGTGACGCCGAGGAACAGCCGCAGCGGCAGCAGCGCGTACCTGGACGCGAACGCCCGCCGCTGGGCCGCCCGGTCGGCCCGGCCGGCCGGCCCTCCGTCGATCGCCTCGGAGTCGCTGACCTCCGACATCCCGCACACCTTCCCTCGCGGCCTGCCACTCCCTGACAGGTCCGGTCCGCATTCTGCCCGCTCCTGCACGCTTTCGGTGGGACGTACCGGGGCCGGGGCCGAGAACGGCCGCGCCGCCGTTCCCTTCACTACGGGAACGACGGCGCGGCTGTTCAGGCTTCGCGGGGAGTGCTCACTCCCACTCGATGGTGCCCGGCGGCTTGCTGGTGACGTCGACGACGACGCGGTTGACGTCGCGGACCTCGTTGGTGATCCGGGTGGAGATCTTCGCCAGCACGTCGTACGGCAGGCGCGACCAGTCGGCGGTCATGGCGTCCTCGGAGGAGACCGGACGCAGCACGATCGGGTGACCGTAGGTGCGGCCGTCGCCCTGCACGCCCACGCTGCGCACGTCGGCGAGCAGCACGACCGGGCACTGCCAGATCTCGCGGTCCAGGCCGGCCGCGGTCAGCTCCTCGCGGGCGATCGCGTCGGCGTCGCGGAGCAGGTCCAGGCGCTCCTGGGTGACCTCGCCGACGATCCGGATGCCCAGGCCCGGGCCCGGGAACGGCTGGCGCTGGACGATCTCCTCCGGCAGGCCCAGCTCCTGGCCGACCATCCGGACCTCGTCCTTGAACAGCTTGCGCAGCGGCTCGACCAGCTGGAACTGGAGGTCCTCGGGCAGGCCGCCGACGTTGTGGTGGGACTTGATGTTGGCGGTGCCGGTGCCGCCGCCGGACTCCACCACGTCCGGGTACAGGGTGCCCTGGACCAGGAAGTCGACCGACTCGCCGTTGGCGCCGGCCTCGGCCACGATCTCGGCCTGGGCCTGCTCGAAGACCCGGATGAACTCGCGGCCGATGATCTTGCGCTTCTCCTCGGGGTCGGTGACCCCCTTGAGCGCGCCCAGGAAGCGCTCCGAGGCGTCGACGACCTTGAGCTGGACGCCGGTGGCGGCCACGAAGTCCTTCTCGACCTGCTCGGTCTCGCCCTTGCGCATCAGGCCGTGGTCGACGTAGACGCAGGTCAGCCGGTCGCCGATGGCCTTGTTGACCAGGGCCGCGGCGACCGCGGAGTCCACGCCGCCGGACAGGCCGCAGATCGCGCGCTTGTTGCCGACCTGCGCGCGGATCAGGGCGATCTGCTCCTCGACCACGCTGCCGGTGGTCCAGGTCGGGGCGATGCCGGCGCCGCGGTAGAGGAAGTGCTCCAGGATCTGCTGGCCGTGGTCGGAGTGCAGCACCTCGGGGTGGTACTGGACGCCGTACAGCCGGGCCTCGTCGTTCTCGAAGGCCGCGACCGGGACCACCTCGGTGGACGCGGTGACGGTGAAGCCCTCGGGGGCGGCGGAGCAGGCGTCGCCGTGCGACATCCACACCGAGTGCTCCGCCGGGACGCCCTCGAACAGGGTGGAGCCGGTGCGGGAGACCTTCAGCGGGGTGCGGCCGTACTCGCGGGCGCCGCTGTTGTCGACGGTGCCGCCCAGGGTCTTGGCCATCAGCTGGAAGCCGTAGCACATGCCGAAGACCGGGACACCGGCCTCGAAGATCGCACGGTCGAGCTGCGGCGCGCCCTCTTCGTAGACCGACGACGGACCGCCGGAGAGGATGATCGCCTTGGGGTTCTTGGCGAGCATCTCGGCGACCGGCATGCTGCTCGGCACGATCTCGCTGTAGACCCGCGCCTCACGCACCCGACGGGCGATGAGCTGGGCGTACTGGGCACCGAAGTCGACCACCAGGACGGTGTCGTTGTCCGGCACGGACTGGACGGGAATTGCAGAGGACACAGACGGCCTTCCGGCAGCGGTATCAGCGGTATCGAGGTGTCGCGCGCAGCCGCCTCCCCGACGGAGGGCAGCGGCGGCGGACGGGTGTGGGTGTCTGGACACCGATTCTACCGGGCTGTCCGGTTTCACTCGTCTGCACGTCCAAAGGACCGTGACCGGGCGGGGCCGCCCTTCGTTGCTTCTGACGACCGCACGAGTGCGCCGCGTCCGCCAGACGCGCCGCCACCGCCCCGACCGGGGCACCGCCGTGCGGGTGCAGGACCACGCGTGGAGCTTCACCCCAGTCCACCGGCGCATGTGGCGCCGCCGCCCCGGCCCGCCGGGGAGCGGCTCCGTGGGACCGTGCGCGGGTGCCGCGGCCGGCCAGCAGGGGACAGCGACCCCGGCCGCGACTGGGCCGAGAGGTGGGACGGCCGGCTCCCCGGGGACGCCCGGGACCGGCCGTCGCACCGCCCTTCGATCCGCCCTTCGATCCGGGCCGCGCCCCGGGCGCACCACCCCCGCCGTCCCGCGCTGCTACGCGCGTCCCCGTGCGCCGCAACCCCCCAGATCACTACTCACCGTGATCATTCGACGCGGTGCCGCCGGTAAATGGACTGTGCCGAACTGTGCCGAATCGGTTGCAGAACGGCCCCTCCGTCCACCACGATGCTCGGTGTGACCGGTTCTCCCGGCGGCCGGCAGGCCTCCCGTGGGGCCCCGGACCATGGCCTCCGCAGTCGCCGTCCGGAACGACGACAGCGGTCGTCACCTCACGCTCCGTGAGCAAGGGACCGGCGCAGACCTGCCCGCCGACCACGCCGCACGGAGCCGCGCGTCCCGCGCCACCGGCCACCCACGCCGGCGCCGCACGGGCGCACCACGAGCCGACCGACCCGACGGCGCTCCTCCCCCGGCGCCGTCACCCCCCAGCACCGGCGCAGCCCTGACGCCGCGTGCTGAGCGACAAAGGGCCCCGTTCCCCCGCGGGGCCCTTTGCCCTTTCCGCGGCACGCTTCTCCGCCGCGCGCTTCCCCGCCGCGCGCCGGCCCTAAGGGTGGTCGCGCCAGACCGTCGGGTCCACCGGCTCCTCGCCCGGCCGCGCCTCGGCGGGGGCCGGGGCCGGCGGCACCTCGTGCGAGCCGATCACCTCGCTGACCCCGGCCACCGCCGACGCCTCCGCCACCGGCGCGGCCGCCACCGGCCCGGGCGGCGGCGCCTGGGCCGGCACCGCTCCGTAGGGCGGCCCCGCCGGGTACGGCGCCTCCGGCGGCACCGTCCCGTGCGTCCCGTACGCCGCCGAGCCGTACGGCGCCGCGCCGTACAGCGCCGCGTCGCGACCGCCGAGCGCCGCCAGCAGCGCGGGCACCAGCAGCGCACCCACCGCCGCCCAGACCGCGCTGGCCACCAGCACGCCGAGGAACACCAGGCCGACCGAGGTGTCCTGGGTGGTGACCGAGCGGTTCGAGCCGCCCCAGCCGCTTGAGTCCGGTGCCAGGAAGGACATCGCCGAGCTGGTCAGCCCGCCGGACGCCGCCGTCAGCCCGGTCAGCAGCACGGCGTACACCACCGCCAGCCGGACCCGGTCGGCCGCGTCCAGCCGCCGCCGGTGGGCCGTCCAGCCGAGCAGCACCGCCCCGGCGAGCGCCAGCAGGGCGGCCCAGCGCCAGTCGGCGCTCTGGTCGTGCAGGTCGAAGAAGGAGAACTCCGTCCGGCGGCCGCCGGGATCGCCCCAGCCCGGGGCGTCCCCGCCCAGGCTGGTGCCCGCCCGGAGGGTCGCGCCCGAGCCCAGGCCGAGCAGCCCCAGGCCGAGGTTGGGCAGGAAGGCCAGCGAGACCGCCGTCTGCCAGCCCCGGTCGCTGTTGGCCGCGACCAGCACGAAGGCCGTCACCGAGGCCAGGCCCAGGGTCAGCGCCAGCGCCTGGCCGGCCGTCAGCGCCGCGACCGCCCAGCCGCGCACCGAGCGGTTGCGCCAGGCGGCCCAGCGCAGCGCGTCGGTGCCGTAGACGGCGAAGGCCAGCAGCCCGCCGAGCAGGACGGTCCAGCCGACCGCCCAGAGCCAGCCGGAGTCGGTGCTGTACGTCGGCTTCCCCAGGCTCAGCGCGGTGCCGTAGTAGTCCGGGTTCCGTTCGGCCGTCGCGGGCTGCCAGCTGGTGCTGCCGACCAGGCCGAGCACCGCGGTCACCAGGCCGAGCACCACCGCCGTGCGCAGCGCCTCGCCGCCGGCCTGGCCGCGGGTCAGCTGGGTGCCGTCCGCCTTGCGCCGGCGCCGCCCGGCCCGCAGGCCGAGCCAGAGGGCCAGGCCCCACAGGACGGTGACGGTCATCGGCACCACCCAGAAGGTGACGTCCAGGCCCTCCGAGCGGCCCCGGCCGACCGGGCTCCGCAGGCCGAGCCGGAACGGCGCCCCGAGCGCGTTCAGCGCCATCGCCAGGGTGGCGAGGAGGCGGTCGCCGAAGTCGGGCGTCGGGAAGGTCCGGTCGTAGGTGTAGTCGCTCGGGATCGCCGCGACCAGCGCGGCCAGCAGCAGCACCAGGGTCGGGGCGACGGCGGCCCGCAGGGCGGGGCGCCAGTCCGGGCCGGCCAGCAGCCGCCGGCCGGGCGAGGACGGCTGGTACGGCCGGCCGGCGCCCCAGCTGCCCAGCGCGGGCGGGCCGCCGACCGGCGGGTACCCGGCGCCCGGCGGCGGGGGGTACCCGGCCGGCGGCACCGGCGGCGCGGCAGGCGGTACCGGCGGTCCGAGCGGCACCGGCGGCGCGGCAGACGGCGGGGGCGGGGGCGGGGGCGCCCACGGCCGACCGCAGGAGCCGCAGGCGGGCGCCCCCACCACCCGAGTCGCGCCGCACGATGCGCAGTTGGCCATGGCCGCAGTCCCCCCGCTCGACGAGTTCCTGGTCCCCCAGGGAGCCCGTTTATCCCATCGGACCCGAACGACTGTCAACCGGGAAGCGGCGCAGGCCGGTTGGCCCTCCCGGGCGGGTTCAGCCCTGCTTCTTCGGGACCTCCGGGACGGGCAGCAGCGGCAGTCGCAGCGCGCCGAACGCGCCCTCCGGCACGGCCGGTCGCACCGGTGCGACCGGCGCGACCCGGTGGTAGGACCCGCCCTGCTCCGGGCGCCGGTCGGCCTCGCCCTTGTTGGGCCACATCGACATCGCCCGCTCGGCCTGCGCGGTGATGGTGAGCGAGGGGTTGACGCCGAGGTTGGCGGAGACCGCCGAGCCGTCCACCACGCTGATCCCCGGGTACCCGTACAGCCGGTGGTACGGGTCGACCACGCCGGTCTCGGGGGCGTCGCCGATCGGGCAGCCGCCGAGGAAGTGGGCGGTCATCGGGATGTCGAAGATCTCGCCGACGGTGCTGCCCGCGAAGCCGTTGATCTCGTCGGCCAGCGCCTGGGCGCCCTTCTCGGCGGCCGGGATCCAGGTCGGGTTGGGGGTGCCGTGGCCCTGGCTGGAGGTGAGCCGGGGCTTGCCGAGCGGGCCCTTCTTGAGCGAGACGGTGATCGAGTTGTCGAGCGACTGCATCACCAGGCCGATGATCGTCTTCTCGGACCAGCCGCGCTGGTTCATCGACCGGGCGAAGGTCACCGGGTGGAGCGCCGAGTTGCCCAGGTAGCGCAGCCAGCGCGGGCCCTTCCCACCGCCCTTGACCTGGGCGATCGACAGCGCGCCCATCGCGTTGGAGCCCTTGCCGTAGCGGACCGGCTCGATGTGGGTGTTGGCGTCCGGGTGGATCGAGGAGGTGATCGCCACCCCCTTGGTGAAGTCCGCCTTGGCGCCGTAGCGCCGGTCGGTGGTCTGCGCGCCCACCAGCGCCTCGGAGTTGGTGCGGGTCAGCTCGCCGAGCCGGGCGGAGATCCGGGGCAGGTGGCCGGCGTCGCGCATCCGGTGCAGCAGCGACTGGGTGCCGTAGGTACCGGCCGCGACCACCACCCGGGCCGCGGTGAGGGTCCGCGCGCCCGCCTTGACCCGGTCGGTCCTCGACCGGGAGTCGGTGCGCCGCACGTCCACCGCGAAGCCGCCCCCGGACTCCCGGATCCGGGCCACGGTGGTGAGCGGGTGGATCTCCGCGCCACCCTGCTCGGCCAGGTACAGGTAGTTCTCGGTGAGCATGTTCTTGGCGCCGTGCCGGCAGCCGGTCATGCACTCGCCGCACTCCACGCAGGCCTTGCGGGCCGGGCCGGCCCCGCCGAAGTACGGGTCGGCGACCTCCTCGCCGGGCGCGCCCTTGGCGGTGCCGTCGGTGTCCTTGCCGTCCCCGAAGAAGACCCCGACCGGCGCCATGTGGAAGGTGTCCCCGACGCCCATCTGCTCGGCCGCCGCCTTGAGGTGGACGTCGGACGGCGTGACGGTCGGGTTCAGCCGGACCCCGAGCATCCGCTGCGCCTGGTCGTAGAACGGCGCCAACTCCTGCTGCCAGTCGGTGATGTGGCGCCACTGGCGATCCTCGAAGAAGGCCTTCGGCGGCACGTACAGGGTGTTGGCGTAGTTCAGCGAACCGCCGCCGACCCCGGCGCCGGCCAGGATCAGCACGTTGGCCAGCAGGTGGATCCGCTGGATGCCGTACAGCCCGAGCTGCGGCGCCCACAGGTAGTTCGGCAGGTCCCAGGAGTTGCGGGGCAGTTCGTCCCGCTCGAAGCGCCGCCCGGCCTCCAGGACGGCGACCCGGTAGCCCTTCTCGGTCAGCCGCAGCGCCGCGACCGAACCGCCGAAGCCGGAGCCGACCACGACCACGTCGTAGTCGAACTCCGCCGCACCGCCGGACTCCACCATCTGCCTCTGCTCCTCGGGGTCGAAAAAGGGGGTCGGACCGGTCGGGGGAACCCCGGCCGGGGGCACCGCTACTTGAACCGCAGCGCCTTGAGCGCCCGCAGCCCGCCGGTCATCACGGCGGCGAACTGCTTGTCGTCCAGGCCGAACGAGGGCGCGATCGGCATCAGCCGCTGGGTCGAGACGGTCTGCGCCTCGGTGAACCGCAGGATGCCGTCGGCGCCGTGCCGCCGGCCCAGACCGGAGTCGCCCATGCCGCCCATCGGCGCGGCGACCGAGCCGTAGGCGGCCGCGTAGGCCTCGTTGACGTTGACCGTCCCGGTGCGCAGCCGGGCCGCGACCGCCCGGCCGCGCCGCAGGTCCCTGGTCCAGACGCTGGAGTTCAGGCCGTACGGCGTGGAGTTGGCGGCGGCCACCGCCTCCTCCTCGGTGTCGAAGCGGTAGACCGAGACGACCGGGCCGAAGGTCTCCTCGCCGCACACCGCCATCTCCGGGGTCACCCCGTCCAGGACGGTGGGTTCGTAGAAGTACGGGCCGAGGTCGGGCCGGGCCCGCCCGCCGGCGAGCACCACGGCACCGGCCTTGACCGCCTCGTCCACGTGCCGGGTGGTGGTGTCCAGCTGCCGGGCGGAGACCAGCGAGCCCGTGTCGGCGCCGTACGCCAGACCGCCGCCCAGCCGCAGCGCCTTGGTGCGGGCGACGAACAGCTCCAGGAAGCGGTCGGCCACCGAGCGGTGCACCAGCAGCCGCTCGATCGAGATGCACAGCTGCCCGGCCGAGGAGAAGCAGGCCCGGACGGCGCCCGCGGCGGCGGCCTCCAGGTCGGCGTCGGAGAGCACCAGCATGGCGTTCTTGCCGCCGAGTTCGAGCGAGGCGCCGACCAGCCGGGCGGCGGCGCGCTGGGCGACCTCGCGGCCGGTGCGGGTGGAGCCGGTGAAGGAGACGTAGTCGGCGTGCTCCACCACGGCGGGGCCGATCACCGGGCCGTCGCCGATCACCACCTGCCACAGGTCGGCCGGCAGCCCCGCCTCGATCAGCAGTTCGCGGGCCCACAGGCCGGTCAGCGCGGTCTGGGTGTCGGGCTTGTTGACGACGGCGTTGCCGGCCACGAAGGCGGGCAGCAGGTCGCCGACGCACAGCTCCAGCGGGTAGTTCCACGGCGAGATGTGGCCGATCACGCCCTTGGGGCGGCGGGCCTCCACGGTGTGGGTGAGCACCGGCAGCGCACCGCCGCGGCGCCGGTCCTTGAGGTAGCCCTGCGCGGCGCGCCCGTAGTGCCGGGCGGCCATGGCGACGGCCAGCACCTCCTCGAAGGCGTGCAGCCGGGCCTTGCCGGTCTCCGCCTGCACCAGGTCCAGCACCTCGTCCTGCCGCTTGAGCAGCAGGTCGTGGAAGCGCAGCAGGACGGCGGCCCGGCGGCGCACCGGCAGTGCGGCCCAGGCCGCCTGGGCGCGGCGGGCCAGCTGGAAGGCGACCTCGACGTCGGCCGGGGTGGACTGCGGCAGACCGGCCAGCCGCTCACCGGTCAGCGGGGCGACGGTCTCCACCAGACTGGGCTCGCCGGTCGCGGTGACCCCGCCGGCCAGCCGCTCGACCAGGGACCGGGGCACGGCCGTCGCGACGGTCCGGCCCCCGCCGGGGGCGGCCGGGTTGCCGTCCGCCGGGGCGGCGCCGGAGTGTTCGGTGGCCACTGCATCTGCTGTGAGGTCCGACATACGGCGCAGCCTAGGCCTTCGGGCCCCGGTGCGGTACCCGTCGGTAACAAGAATCTGCCGCAGTCGGGCGAAAGCGGGGCGCTCCGCCCGTACGGCCCGCTCCCCCCTCCCGGGCCCAGCGGGTCGGGCTCAGCGGATCGAGCTCAGCGGGTCGGGCTCAGCCGGTCGGGCTCAGCGGGTCGGCGTGAAGTGGTTGAGCACCGTGGTGAAGCGCTGCTCGGCCTGCTGCCACTCGCCGTCCTTGTCCGGGCTGGACGCGTAGACCGCGTAGGCGGTGCCGTCCTCGTCGATGAACTCGGTCTCGATCGCCCGCCGGCGCCCGCCCTCCTTGGCCGCGTAGCTGAACTCCCAGGTGGCCGCCTCGTGGCCGTTGACCACGGAGCTCGCCATCCGGAGCTGCTTGTAGTCCTTGAGCGACTTGGAGACGCTGCCCTCCATCTGCCGCATGTGGTCCAGCGGCTTGACGGACTGGCCGACGGTGACCGCGAACTGCAGGTAGTGCACCCGGTTGTCGGGGCTGTAGAAGATCTGGTTGGCGTCGGTGCCGAGGCTGCGCTGCCAGGCCGGACCGCCGGTCGGCAGCGGGAAGCGGAAGCCGGCCTGGTCGTCGACCCAGCGGTAGCCGGCCGGTGCGGGCGCCCCCGGGGCGGGGGTGCCGGTCTGGTCCGGTTCGGTGGGCCCGGCGGTGTCGGGCTGGGTGGTCGGGGTGGGGTCGGCGGTCGAGGAGCCGACCACGTGCCGGGTCGCGAGGAAGGTCGCCGCGGCCGCCAGCAGGCCGACCGCCACCGCGACGGCGACCAGCTTCATCCGGTTGCGGCGCTTGGCCGGACCGCGCACGGGCGCACTGGGGTGCGCGACCGGCGCGCCGACGGCGGTGTGCGCTCCCCCGGGGGCTTCGGGCCCGACCGGGGGTACGGCGGCCGCCACCGCGGTCCCGGCCGGACGCGGGTCCGTCGGCGCCTCCGAAGCGGCCGGGGCGTCCGAGCCCTCCGGCGCCGAGGCCACCGTCCCCTCCGGCCCGGCCGGGCGGTCCACCACCGGCACCGACTGGGTGGGCGTCCGCACCGGGCCGACCGTCGACCCGACCGTCTTGAGCCCCATGGTGTGCCCGGCCTGGACCTCGGCCAGCATCCGGGCCGCCTCGTCCGCGTTCGGCCGGTCGTTCGGGTCCTTGGCCATCAGCGCGGCCAGCACCGGGCCGAGCGGACCGGCCCGGCGCGACTCCGGCAGCGGCTCGTCGACCACCGCGGCCAGCGTGGTGATCGGCGAGTCCCGGCGGAACGGCGACTGGCCCTCGACCGCCGCGTACAGCGTCGCCCCGAGGCCCCACAGGTCGGAGGCCGGCCCGGGCCGCTCGCCCTGGGCGCGCTCCGGGGCCAGGTAGTCCGGCGAACCGACCAGGTCACCGGGCCGGGTCAGCTCGGTCGAGCCCTCGTACTTGGCGATGCCGAAGTCCAGCAGCACGACCCGCCCGGTGCCGCGCTCCAGCAGCACGTTGGCCGGCTTGACGTCCCGGTGCAGCACGCCCAGCTGGTGGCCGCGGTGCAGCGCGGCGAGCACCTGGCTGCCGACCTCGGCGGCGGCCCGCGGCGGCAGGGTGCCGTCCTGGCTGATCACGTCGGCCAGCGAGCGGCCGTCGACCAGCTCCATCACGATCCACGGCCGGCCGTCCTGCTCCAGCACGTCGTGCACGGTGATCACACCGGGGTGCTTGATCCGGGCGGCGGCGCTGGCCTCGCGCTTCATCCGGGTGTGCAGGATCTGCAGGTCCTCCTCGGGAAGGTGGTTGACGGTCAGCTCCTTGACCGCGACCTCGCGGTCCAGCATCCGGTCCCAGGCCCGCCAGACCGTCCCCATCCCGCCCCGGCCGAGCCGCTCACCGAGCTCGTACCGCCCGGCCAGCAACCGCTCCGCCTCGGCCGCTTCCGGCCGGTCCTGCACGCCCATCGGCGACCGCTCCCCCTCTCCGCTTCCACCCGCGCCACGACGGCCGAACGACCGCCGCAGACCGCTGTTCGAACAAATCCCACGGACACATTAGGCGCACCGTGCCGAGCCCGGTAATCTCGCCCACCCGCCGGACCGGCGGACCGGCGCGAACCGGGGCCGTCAGCCTGCGAACAGGACCACGGCGACCACGGCCAGCACCAGCAGCAGGAACACTCCTCCGACCAGCAGCGGACCCAGCAGCGCCGGGCGTATCCGGGGGCTCCTCGCACTCCCCGCCCCGGTCTCCGGCGCCGCCGCCGGCCGGGCGCGCCGCCGACGCAGCGGCACCAGCGGCGCGTCGGGCTTCAGTTCGACCTCCCGGGCCGCCCGCTCCCCGTCGGCCGGCTCCGGCGCGCCCACCAGCAGCGCCGCCAGCTCCTCCCGCAGCTCCGCGGCGGTGGGCCGCAGCGTGGGGTCGGGCTGCACCAGCCGCTCGACCGCCGGCGCCACCGGCCCGCAGACCACGGAGGGTTCGCGCCGCCCGTCCCGCACGGCCGTCACCAGCTCGGGCACGCCGAGCTCCGGGAACGGCGAGCGCCCGGTGACCATCCGCTGCAGCAGCACCCCGAGCGCCCAGCAGTCCCCGGCCGGGCCGCCGTCCAGCGGCCAGCGCTCGGCCACCGGACCGGCCAGGGTGGCCCGGACCTCGTAGCGGCGGCGCCCGCCGGGCCCGCCGAGGTCCTCGGCCAGCGCCTCCTGCGCCACCCCGTCCAGCAGGCCGCCGAGCATCGCCGCGCCGTCCTCGCAGACCAGCACCGACTCGGCGGTCACATTGCCGTGGGCGAGCCCGGCCTCGTGCAGCGCCCGCAGCGCGCCGGCCAGGTCGGCGGCCAACTCGGCCGCCCGGTAGGGCGGGAGCGGTCCGGCGGTGAGCAGTTCGGCCAGCGTCCGGCCGGCCGGGCGCTCCTCGACCGTCCACAGCAGCTCGCCCTCGACGAAGGCGCCGACCCCGCGCAGCAGCCGCGGGTGCCACGACGGGGCGGCCGCGCCGACCGCCGCCACCCGCCGCACCAGGCGGTCCCCGTGCCCGGGGTTCGGCTCGTCCGGGTCCTGACCCGCCGTCAGCAGCGCGGGCAGCTCCACAGCGCGCAGCAGGACCGTTTCACCGGTCCGCTCGTCCACCGCGCAGGCGCGCAGCAGTTCGGGACGGTCCGTCAGCCGGTACCGCCCCGCCAACAACTGGCCCGGGCCGCCTCGCATGCCAGTTCCTCTCGCTCACCGAGCAGCCTACTGATCGGCTCCTTTACGCTCGGCCCCATGGACTGGACCGATCTGATCGACACCGCCTTCAAGATGGCGGGCAACAGCAACCAAGCCAACCGGGCCGAGGCGGTCCGCACCGTCGAGGCGTCCGTCATCGGGGGCGAGAAGCCCGTCGCCTCCACGGCCGGGCGCCATCCCGACCACTTCCGCAAGGGGGTGCTGGTCCTCACCACCCACCGGCTGCTCTTCCTGAAGGACGGGAAACCTCCGGTACCGGTTCCGCTCGCCGCCGTCACCGACGCCACCGTCGCCCGGACCAAGCTCAACGGCGAGGTGCTGACCGTCGTCGCGCTGACCGGCTCCCACCGCTTCGAGGACGTGGCGAAGGCCGAGGTCTTCGCCGAGCAGGTCCGCGAGGCCGCCCGCCTCGCCCGTACCTCCCCGCCCGCTCCGGCACCCGCTCCCGGGTCCCCGGCCGGCGAGCAGCTCATCGGCCAGTTGGAGCGCCTGGCCGCCCTCCGGGTCTCCGGCGCGCTCACCGACGAGGAGTTCACCCTCGCCAAGCAGCGCCTGCTCGGCTGAACCGGACCTACGGCGCCGGCTGGAAGGTGTTGAAGACGACGTCCCGGGCCGGGGCCTGCGCGGCCCACTGCGCGTCCGGGACGATCCAGTAGATCGAGTAGCCGTACTTGGCCGGACTGCCCGTCACGAAGCCGCGGTTGAGCGAGTGGCTCTTGGGCGTGCCGTTGGTCCACTCCCAGTCCGCCGCGTTGGTCCACTGCCGGTAGGTGATCGCCGCCAGGTTCACCCGCTGGTAGTTGGTCACCTGGCCGCGCACGTTCGGCTCGGACTCCTGCCAGTCGGCCAGGGCGCTCTCGCCGGGCGTGGTGGTCCACTCGATCCGCAGCTGGCTGCCGTCGGCGGAGTTCTTGAAGATCCGCCGGTTGGCCTCCGACCCGGCCGGCTGCAGCCAGTCCGGCAGCACGACCGAGAAGCCGCTCGGGTCCTGGTACGCGTGGAACCCGGCCGGCACCGCCCCACCGGGCGGGGTCGGCGCCGGATCGCTCGACGCGGACGACGCCGACGGCTGCGGCTGCGGCTGTGCCGGGGTGGTGGCGGCCGGCGGCGGCACCGCGGCCGAGGACGGCGCCTCGGTGGGCGTGCCGCCCGGAGCCGGCGCACTGCCCGTCGCCGCCGGCCCCGCGCTCGGCGTGGCCTCCCCGGTGGTCGCGGCCGGCGAGGTGGCGCCCGCACTGTGCGTGCCGGCCCCCTTCGCCCCGGTGTCCCCGCTACCGACCGCCCGGACCACCGCGACGATCCCGGCGATCAGCAGCAGCACGACCACCACGGTCGCGATGGCCAGCCGCCGCCGTCCCTTGCGCGGATCGGCCCCGGCCGCCTGGGTCGCGCCCATCGTCCACTCACTGGTCACCGGCCGGATCGGCTCGGTCGCCGGCGCCGACGCGGCCGGATCGGCCGCCTCGGCCGGCCCCGCTGCCTCCGCCACGGGCTCCACGGCCTTGGCCCGGCTCCCCACCCGGACCGTCCCCAGCAGCCCGCCCACGGTCCGCTTCGGCGTCTCCTTCGGCGTCTCCTCCGGAGCCGGGGCCTCCTGCGCGCTGCCTTCCCCGGCGGCGTCCTTCTGCTCCGCCTTCTCCCCGCCCGCGACCGGCACCGCGTGCTCGGTGGTCGACTCCGCCCGCGCGGTCGCCTCCGCCACCACCCGCTTGAGCATGGAGCGGGTCTGCGTCGCGTCCAGCCGCTTCGCGGGGTCCTTCTCCAGCAGCCCCTCGATCACCGGCAGCAGCGGCCCGGCGTTCACCGGCGTGGTCAGGTCCTCGGTCATCACCGCGGTCAGGGTGGCCAGCGCCGACCCCCGGTCGTACGGCGGCCGCCCCTCGACCATCGCGTACAGCGTCCCGCCCAGCGACCACAGGTCGGCCGGCGGACCGGGCTTCTGCCCGCGCGCCCGCTCCGGGGATATGTACGAGGGCGCGCCGACCAGCATCCCGGTGGACGTCACCGAGGCGTCGCCCTCGACACTGGCGATCCCGAAGTCGGTGAGCACGACCCGGCCGTCCTCGCCGATCAGCACGTTGGACGGCTTGACGTCCCGGTGCAGGATGCCCAGCGCGTGCGCCGCGATCAGCACGCCCAGCACGTCCAGCGCGATCTCCGCCGCCCGGGCGGGCGCCAGCGGCCCGTCCTCCCGCACGACGTCGGCCAACGAGCGGGACTCGACCAGCTCCATCACGATCCACGGCCGGTCGTCCTCGTCGACGACGTCGAAGACGGTCACCGCCGAGTTGTGCCGGATCCGCGCGGTGGCCTTCGCCTCGCGCAGCGTCCGGACGATCAGCCGGTGCTTCTCCTCCTCCTCGACGCTGGCGTTCATCCGCAGTTCCTTGACCGCGACGGTCCGGCCCAGCATCTCGTCCTCGGCGCGCCAGACAGTGCCCATGCCACCGCGTCCGAGCACGCCGTTCAGCCGGTAGCGGCCGGCCAGGAGGCGGCCGGTGGAACCCTGCGCCTGGGTCATTCGGAACGTTCCCCCATGTGCTGCTGGCGGTCGTGGTGACGGCGCGTCGGCCCGGCCCGGGCCCGAACGCCCAAGCCTCCATCATCCCCTGTCCGGGAAGGTGGCGGCCACCCGCCCCCCGTCCCAAGCCGGGACGAACCGGAACGGGTGCGACGCTCCGTGCCCGATCTGTGATCGAAAACTCGCCATGATCTGCCCGGAGCGCTGCTACCGTTCGGCAGCTCATCGTTTTTCCGGGGGGACTCGATGCCCATGACCGCACCCGCACCGGGCGCTGACGGCCCGTCGCCACGCCCGCGCACCGCCCAGCACTTCTCGGTGGCCCCGGTCCTGGACACCCCCGAGGGCTACGTCGCCCCCGGCATGCCCGGCGTCCCGGTCACCGGCTACACCCCCGACACCCCCGCCCCCCGCCGCCGGGCCCCCCGCCGCCGCACCGCCCTGGCCCTCGCCCTCGCCCTGCTCGCCACGCTCCTCGGCGGCCTCGCCTACGGCTGCGCGCCCCTGCGCGCCGCCGACAGCCTCGGCTGGCTCACCATCGCCCAGGCCGGCCTGGTCGCCCTCCCCCTCGGCCGCCTGGGCGGCCGGAACCCGCTGCTCCCGCCCCTGGGCGCCCTCCTCGCCGCCGGCGCCCTCCTGCTCGGCCAACTCACCCAGCACCTGCGCCTGCTCCTCGCCACCACCCCCACCCCCCACCCGCTCCTCCCCCAGACCCTCACCGGCTGGCGCGGCGACCTCCGCCCCCTCGACCTGGCCTTCTACGCCATCGCCCTGATCGGCGGCTTCCTCCTCACCCGCCGCTCCGCCAACGGCACCTGATCCCCACCCCCGGGAACACCGACGGCCCGCTCCCCCCGGAGGGAGAACGGGCCGTCAGCCGAGGACCGGACCGTCAGCGGTGGTCCAGCGCCGGGTTGACCGTCACCTCGACCCGCTGGAACTCCTTCAGCTCCGTGTAGCCCGTGGTGGCCATCGCCCGGCGCAGCGCCCCGAACAGGTTCATCGTCCCGTCCGGAGTGTGCGAGGGCCCGGTCAGGATCTCCTCGGTGCTGCCGACCGTCCCGAGGTCGACCCGCTTCCCGCGCGGCAGCTCCTCGTGGACCGCCTCCATCCCCCAGTGGAAGCCCTTGCCCGGAGCGTCCGTCGCCCGCGCCAGCGCCGCCCCGATCATGACCGCGTCGGCACCGCAGGCGACCGCCTTCGGAATGTCGCCGCTGTACCCGACGCCACCGTCCGCGATCACGTGCACGTAGCGCCCGCCGGACTCGTCCATGTAGTCCCGACGCGCGGCCGCGACGTCCGCCACCGCGGTCGCCATCGGCACCTGGATCCCGAGCACGTTCCGGGTGGTGTGCGCGGCGCCCCCGCCGAAGCCCACCAGCACGCCGGCCGCGCCGGTCCGCATCAGGTGCAGCGCGGCGGTGTACGTGGCGCAGCCGCCGACGATCACCGGAACGTCCAGCTCGTAGATGAACTGCTTCAGGTTCAGCGGCTCGGCGGCGCTGGAGACGTGCTCGGCCGAGACGGTGGTGCCGCGGATGACGAAGACGTCGACCCCGGCGTCCACGACGGCCTTGGAGAACTCGGCGGTCCGCTGCGGGGAGAGCGCGGCGGCGGTGACGACGCCGGAGTCGCGGACCTCCTGGATCCGCTGCTTGATCAGCTCGGCGCGGATCGGCGCGGAGTAGATCTCCTGGAGGCGGCGGGTCGCGGTGGCCTCGTCGGTGATCGAGGCGATCTCGTCCAGCAGCGGCTGCGGGTCCTCGTAGCGGGTCCAGAGGCCTTCGAGGTTCAGCACGCCCAGGCCGCCGAGGCGACCGATGGCGATGGCCTGCTGCGGCGAGACCACGCTGTCCATGGGGGCGGCCAGGAACGGCAGCTCGAAGCGGTAGGCGTCGATCTGCCAGGCGATCGAGACCTCCTTCGGGTCACGCGTACGCCGGCTGGGGACGACGGCGATGTCGTCGAAGGCGTACGCCCGGCGGCCGCGCTTGCCTCGCCCGATCTCGATCTCAGTCACTTCGAGCCCTTCTGGTTTGTTGCTCATGCCCGCCGGGTCACCCCGGCCGCCCCCAGTATCCCGTACCAGCGCTGGTGGCGCCCCGACGGCCCGGTCCCCGGACGCGCGGAAGGGCCCGCCGTGGCGGGCCCTTCCGGGGTCGAGCGGGTCAGCGCGACGAGTAGTTCGGCGCCTCGACGGTCATCTGGATGTCGTGCGGGTGGCTCTCCTTGAGGCCCGCCGAGGTGATCCGGACGAAGCGGCCCTTGCTCTCCATCTCGGCGATGGTGGCGGCACCGACGTAGCCCATGGTCTGGCGCAGGCCGCCGACCAGCTGGTGCAGCACGGCCGACAGCGGGCCGCGGTACTGGACCTGGCCCTCGATGCCCTCGGGGACGAGCTTGTCGTCCGAGGCGACCTCGGCCTGGAAGTAGCGGTCCTTGGAGTAGGAGCGGCCCTGGCCGCGGGACTGCATGGCGCCCAGCGAGCCCATGCCGCGGTAGGACTTGAACTGCTTGCCGTTGATGAACAGCAGCTCGCCCGGGGACTCCTCGCAGCCGGCCAGCAGCGAGCCCAGCATCACGGTGTCGGCACCGGCGGCGAGCGCCTTGCCGATGTCGCCCGAGTACTGCAGGCCGCCGTCGCCGATGACCGGCACGCCGGCCGCCTGGCAGGCCAGCGCGGCCTCGTAGATGGCGGTGATCTGCGGGACGCCGATACCGGCGACCACGCGGGTGGTGCAGATGGAGCCGGGGCCGACGCCGACCTTGACGCCGTCCACGCCGGCGTCGATCAGCGCCTGGGCGCCGTCGCGGGTGGCGACGTTGCCGCCGACCACGTCGACCTTGACGGCGGACTTGATCTTCTCGATCCAGGCCAGCGCGTTGTGGCTGTGGCCGTGCGAGGTGTCGACGACCAGGAAGTCCACGCCCGCCTCGACCAGGGCCTGGGCCCGGTCGAAGGCCTCGGCGCTGGCGCCGACGGCGGCGCCGACCAGCAGACGGCCCTCGGCGTCCTTGGCGGCGTTCGGGTACTGCTCGGCCTTGACGAAGTCCTTGACCGTGATCAGGCCCTTGATCCGGCCCTCGTCGTCGACCAGCGGGAGCTTCTCGATCTTGTGGCGGCGCAGCAGCGCCATCGCGTCCTCGCCGGAGATGCCGACCTTGCCGGTGATCAGCGGCATCGGGGTCATGATCTCGCGGACCCGGCGGGTGCGGTCCGACTCGAAGGCCATGTCGCGGTTGGTGACGATGCCGAGCAGCTTGCCGGACTCGTCGGCGATCGGGACGCCGGAGATGCGGAACTTGGCGCACAGCGCGTCGGCCTCGGCGAGCCTGGTGTCCGGGCCGACCGTGATCGGGTCGGTGACCATGCCGGACTCGGAGCGCTTCACCAGGTCGACCTGGTTGGCCTGGTCCTCGACCGACAGGTTGCGGTGCAGCACGCCGACGCCGCCCTGGCGGGCCATGGCGATGGCCATCCGCGCCTCGGTGACCTTGTCCATCGCCGCGGACAGCAGCGGGATGTTGACGCGGACGTTCCGGGAGACCCGCGAGGAGGTGTCGACCTGGTTCGGCAGCACCGCGGAGGCCCCGGGCAGCAGCAGGACGTCATCGAACGTGAGCCCGAGCATGGCGAACTTCTCGGGTACGCCTGCGGCGTTGTAAGACATTTGGGGGTACCTTCCGTGGCCGGCCTTATCCGCTCGCGCCCAGAGGGAGGGGGCGCGTTGATCGCTCACTCGCGCAGACGGCCGAAAGCCGGGTGGCTTGGAGGAAGCTCCAACGGAACCCCGTGTGCACCCGCAAAACTTTGGCAACCTGCCCAGGCGCCGATACCCCATGGTACTGGCACCGCGAATGTGTCCTCGTGTGCCCTTGACAACAAGCGCCCCCGCGGGCTCATTCCGCCCGGCCGGGCCCCCTGGCCTGCGCCTCCGGTCAGGAGGAGGCGGCGCCCGGCCTCAGGAGGACTCCTCCGCGAGCGCCCGCAGCCGGCTGAGCGCGCGGTGCTGGGCGACCCGGACGGCCCCCGGCGACATCCCGAGCACCTCGCCGGTCTCCTCCGCCGACAGCCCGGCGGCCACCCGCAGCAGCACCAGCTCGCGCTGACGGGCCGGCAGGTTGGAGAGCAGCTCCTTGGCCCAGGCCGCGTCGCTGCTCAGCAGCGCCTGCTCCTCCGGGCCGAGCGCCTCGTCCGGCACCTCCGGCAGGTCGTCCTGCGGCACGACGGTGGAGCCGGGCCCGCGCATCGCGGCCCGCTGCAGATCGGCGATCTTGTGTGCGGCGATGCCGTAGACGAAGGCCTCGAACGGCCGTCCCTGGTCCTTGTACCGGGGCAGCGCGCACAGCACCGCGACACAGACCTCCTGGGCCACGTCGTCCACGTGGTGCCGGGCCCCGCCGGGCAGCCGGACCAGCCGGGCGCGGCAGTACCGCAGCGCCAGCGGGTGGACGTAGGCGAGCAGCGCGTCGATCGCCGGGCCCTCACCGCGCACGGCGGCCGCGACCAGTTCGCCCACCAGGGGGGAGCCGCCCGTGCCGAGCACCGGCGGGCGGCCCGGACCGTCCCCGGTCACGGAGTCGCCGGATTCCGCGTACGCGTCACGACCCGGGTCGGAGGGCTCGGCCTCACCCGGGTCCGCCTGGCCGGCCGCACCGGCGACATCGTCGCGCATCGGTCCATGGTGCCTGGTCGATCGGGAAAACGCGGCACCGCGTCCGGAGTTGTGCACCGGAACGTTATGCGCTGCGGCACCGTGCGGCGTGCCGCGCACCACCGGCCCCTCCTGCACCGTGCCGCCTCCCGCCGCGCCGCCGTGGGTGGTCCTGTCCGTCGCGCCGTCCGCCGAGTGTCCTGCGGCTGCGTGGTTCGCCGCAGTGCCTGTCCGCTGGTCCCCGAGGTGCTCCACTCCTCCATGGTGCAACCTCGGGACCGTAACGTCACACGCCCGTGCGGCGTCCGCTCCGGAATTCGAGGGCGGCGCGCCGCGGCCGGCGGCGCCGCCGACGGTCAGCGGACCAGGCCCCAGCGGAAACCCAGCGCCACCGCGTGCGCACGGTCGGAGGCGCCGAGCTTCTTGAACAGCCGTCGGGCGTGGGTCTTGACGGTGTCCTCGGACAGGAACAGCTCGCGCCCGATCTCGGCGTTGCTGCGCCCGTGGCTCATGCCCTCCAGCACCTGGATCTCACGCGCCGTCAAGGTCGGTGCCGCGCCCATGTCGGGGCTGCGCAGCCGGCGCGGGGCGAGCCGCCAGGTCGGGTCGGCGAGGGCCTGGGTGACGGTGGCCCGCAGCTCGGCGCGCGAGGCGTCCTTGTGCAGGTACCCGCGGGCACCCGCGGCCACCGCGAGCGCGACCCCGTCGAGGTCCTCGGCGACGGTGAGCATGATGATCCGCGCGCCCGGATCGGCGGACAGCAGCCGCCGGACGGTCTCGACCCCGCCGAGGCCGGGCATCCGGACGTCCATCAGGACGAGATCGGAGCGGTCGGCCACCCAGCGGCGGAGGACCTCCTCCCCGTTCGTCGCGGTGGTGACCCGGTCCACACCGGGTACGGTCGCGACGGCGCGGCGAAGCGCCTCGCGGGCGAGCGGGGAATCGTCGCAAACGAGAACGGAAGTCATGACCGTCGTCCTCCGCAGCTGATCCGCGTCACGTTGAGCCTCCTGGCTGGTACGAACCTCTCCGACACGGCCGATCGGCGACGGACTTCGTCCTGATCGCCCCGACTTGCCCGCGATCGTTCCCGACGTCCGGCGCCCGCTAACCGCCTCCGCACTACCAACGACCGTCACTCGAATGAGTTACGGCCTTCGGGCCATCTCCACCACTGTACGTGGCCAACCCATTACCGATCAGCCGCATCGCGGTGCACACGCCGCACTTTTACGCAGCTCGCGCGCGGTGGGCGCACGACCCGCACGCCGGTACGGGTCGTCGCGCGCCCGTCGACCACCCGATTGCCACACCTCGCGCCCGCCGAACCCCTTGCCCACTTTGCCCGTTTTTATAGCTTTCGTATGGTCATTGACTGTTGTGCCAGTGTGTGGGTGACTTGTCCATGGAGTTGCCTTAAGTCATATTTCCAGGTGTCCACACCAGCGCGGGACGCCCCGCCGGGCACCGTTCGGCAGCAGCCCGCCGAACCGCCCGGCCGCCGCCGACCGCCTCTGAAGGGAATGAGCCATGGCAGATTTCTCCCGCCTCCCCGGTCCCAACGCGGACCTCTGGGACTGGCAGCTCTCGGCGGCCTGCCGCGGCGTGGACAGCTCGCTCTTCTTCCACCCGGAGGGTGAGCGCGGAGCGGCCCGCAGTTCGCGCGAGACCAGCGCCAAGGAGGTCTGCATGCGCTGCCCGGTGATCGCCGAGTGCGCGGCGCACGCCCTGGCGGTCCGCGAGCCGTACGGGGTCTGGGGCGGGATGACCGAGGACGAGCGCGAGGAGATGCTGGGCCGCTCGCGGCACCGCCTGGTGGAGGTCCCGTTGACCCCGCCGGCGGTCGCGCACCGTTAGACCCGCGCTCGCGGCGCGCCGTGAAGAAACGTTCCTTCGCGGCGCATCAGGCCGCTCCGCCCCCCTCTGGGGAACCCGGTCACCGATCGTCAGCGATCGGCGGCCGCACCCGCCAGCCGCTCCCGCATCAGCGCGACGGCCGGCACCTCGGCCAGGTCCGGCAGCGTGAGCGCCACCACCTGGCGCACCGCCGGCGCCCCCGAGGCCGTCCGCACCGGAACCGTCGACACGCCGTCAGGACGCACCGACTGGAGGGCCAGCCGGGGCAGCACCGCCACCCCGAGCCCGGCCGCCACCAGGCCGACCACCGCCGGGTAGTCGTCGGTCGCGAAGTCGATCCGGGGCTCGAAACCCGCCCCCGCGCACAGCTCCACCAGGTGCCCCCGGCACTGCGGGCAGCCGGCGATCCACTGCTCCCCCGCCAGCTCCGCCAGCTCCACCGGACCGCCCCGCCCGGCCAGCGGGTGGGCGGCCGGCAGCAGGCCCACCAGCGGGTCGTCCAGCAGCGGGGTGACCACCAGGTCGGACCAGTCGGTGCCGGCCGACAGCTGCTGGGCCTCCAGGTTCGCCTCGGCCCGGGCCTCGCGCGGCGTGCCGTGCGCGGGGGCGGGCGCCGCGGCCGCACCGTCGGACTGCGGGTAGCGGAAGGCCAGCGCGATCTCGCACTCGCCGCCGCGCAGCATCGCCAGCGACTCCGGCGGCTCGGCCTCGACCAGCGACACGCGCACCCCCGGATGGCTGTCCCGCAGGCGGGCGACCGCGGGCGGCACCAGGGTGGAACTCGCGGTCGGGAAGGAGACCAGCCGCACCCGGCCGGCCCGCAGCCCGGCGATCGCGGCCACCTCCTCCTCGGCGGCGGAGAGCCCGGCCAGGATCCCGGTGGCATGCTTGAGCAGCACCCGCCCGGCCTCGCTGAGCTGCATCCCGCGGCCCGAGCGGACCACCAGCGGGGTGTCCACCGACTTCTCCAGGGCCTTCATCTGCTGGCTGATGGCGGGCTGGGTGCACCCCAGCTCGCGGGCGGCGGCGGAGAAGGAGCCGGTGCGGGCGACGGCACGCAGGACGCGCAGGTGGCGGGCCTCGATCATGCCTCAGTTATAAGGCAATCTTTGCATTCTGCAAAATTCTACTGATAGTTGAAGCCTCAAGCGCACCGCCGAACAACGGCCGGAGGCCCGGTCCGACTCCCCGAGGGAGTGGACCGGGCCTCCGGTCAGGCGTCGGTGCCTCAGTGCGAGTGGCCGTGGCCGCCGTGCGAGTGACCGGCGTCGGCCTCCTCCTCCTTCTTCTCCACCACGAGGGTCTCGGTGGTGAGGAGCAGGGAGGCGATCGAGGCGGCGTTCTCCAGCGCGGAGCGGGTGACCTTGACCGGGTCGATGACGCCGGCCTTCAGCAGGTCGCCGTACTCGCCGGTGGCCGCGTTGAAGCCGTGACCGGCCTCCAGTTCGGCGACCTTGTGGGTGATGACGTAGCCCTCGAGGCCGGCGTTCTGGGCGATCCAGCGCAGCGGCTCGTGCAGCGCCTTGCGGACCACGGCGACACCGGTGGCCTCGTCACCCGACAGGCCCAGGCCGTCGTTCAGCACCTTGGCGGCGTGCACCAGCGAGGCGCCACCGCCGGCGACGATGCCCTCCTCGACCGCGGCGCGGGTCGCCGAGATGGCGTCCTCCAGACGGTGCTTGCGCTCCTTGAGCTCCACCTCGGTGGCGGCGCCGACCTTGATGACGCAGACGCCGCCGGCCAGCTTGGCCAGGCGCTCCTGCAGCTTCTCGCGGTCCCAGTCGGAGTCGGTCGCGGCGATCTCGCCCTTGATCTGGGCGACGCGGCCGGCCACGGCCTCGGAGTCACCGGCACCGTCGACGACGGTGGTGTCGTCCTTGGTGATGGTCACGCGGCGGGCGGTGCCCAGCACGTCCAGACCGGCCTGGTCGAGCTTGAGGCCGACCTCCTCGGAGATGACCGTGCCGCCGGTGAGGACGGCCAGGTCGCCGAGGATCGCCTTACGGCGGTCGCCGAAGCCCGGGGCCTTGACGGCGACGGCGTTGAAGGTGCCGCGGATCTTGTTCACGACCAGGGTCGACAGCGCCTCGCCGTCGACGTCCTCGGCGATGATCAGCAGCGGCTTGGAGGCACCGCTCTGCAGGATCTTCTCCAGCAGCGGCAGCAGCTCCTGGATGGAGGAGATCTTGCCCTGGTTGATCAGGATGTACGGGTCCTCGAGGACCGCTTCCTGGCGCTCGGCGTCGGTGACGAAGTACGGCGACAGGTAGCCCTTGTCGAACTGCATGCCCTCGGTGAAGTCCAGCTCCACGCCGAAGGTGTTCGACTCCTCGACGGTGATGACACCGTCCTTGCCGACCTTGTCGATCGCCTCGGCGATCAGCTCGCCGACCTGGGTGTCCTGCGCGGAGAGGGACGCGACGGCGGCGACGTCGTCCTTGCCCTCGATCTCGCGGGCGATGGACAGCAGGTGCTCGGAGACGGCGGCGACGGCCTTGTCGATGCCCTTCTTGAGGGCGGCCGGGCCGGCACCGGCGGCGACGTTGCGCAGACCCTCGTTGACCAGGGCCTGGGCCAGCACGGTGGCGGTGGTGGTGCCGTCACCCGCGACGTCGTTGGTCTTGGTGGCGACCTCCTTGACGAGCTGCGCGCCAAGGTTCTCGTACGGGTCGTCCAGCTCGACCTCACGGGCGATGGTGACACCGTCGTTGGTGATGGTCGGGGCGCCGAACTTCTTGTCGATGACGACGTTGCGGCCCTTGGGGCCGATGGTCACCTTGACGGTGTCGGCCAGCTTGTTGACACCGCGCTCCAGCGAGCGGCGGGCGTCCTCGTCGAACTGCAGGATCTTCGCCATGTTCCCTATTCCCTCGGGGCTGCGGCCGGCCGGCCGCCGAACTACGTGAACCAACAACCACGCCCCGGGCCCCTGTCACTAGGGACACGGATCCGGGGCGGGTCGGAACGACTTACTTCTCGATGATGGCGAGAACGTCGCGGGCGGAGAGGACGAGGTACTCCTCGCCCTGGTACTTCACCTCAGTGCCGCCGTACTTCGAGTACAGGACGATGTCACCCACGGCGACGTCGAGCGGCAGACGCTGGCCGTCCTCGAAGCGGCCCGGGCCGACAGCCAGGACGACGCCCTCCTGGGGCTTCTCCTTGGCGGTGTCCGGGATAACCAGGCCGGAGGCCGTGGTGGTCTCGGCGTCGAGCGGCTGGACCACAATGCGGTCCTCGAGCGGCTTGATGGCAACCTTGCTGCTGGTGGTCACGTCCGAGCTCCCCTTCGGAGATTACGGGGTTTTCTAACGGGTAGGGGCGAACCTGCGTACCTGCCGTCGCGGGGGTCAGGCACACGTCTTCGCATTAGCACTCCCCCAGTGGGGAGTGCCAAGGACGACCATAGGCTGCCGTTAGCACTCAGTCAACCAGAGTGCCAACGACGCGCCCTGCGGGCTCGACCCGCGGACGAGCGGCCACACTCCGGATCCACTCCCCGGGCCCCGCCGGCGACGCCGTTCGCGCCGGCGCTGCCGGCCCTGCTGACGGGCCGACCGGTCAGAATGACCTGGTGGACACCGAGAACCTCCAGCCCCTGCTGACCCCCGAGGGTCAGGCCCTGCTCGCCGAGCTGCGCGAGTTCACCCCCGAGGAGGAGCTGGCGCTGGCCACCCGGTTGCGGCGGGAGCACCCGGCGGAGCTGGTGTCGGCGGCGTTCGGCCAGGCGCGGCTGCGGCAGCGGGCGCGGGCGAAGTTCGGGGCGGACGCCGACCTGATGTACTTCACGCCCAACGGGGTCGAGCAGTCCACCCGGCGCAGCGTGGCCGAGTGGCGGGCCCGCCGCTTCGCCGAGCTGGGCGTACGGCGCCTGGCGGACCTCTGCTGCGGCATCGGCGGGGACGTGCTGGCCCTGGCCCGGGCCGGGATCCGGGTGCTGGCCGTCGACAAGGACCCGGCGGCCTGCGCCGCCACCGCCGCCAACGCCGCCGCGCTGGGCCTGTCGGAGCTGGTGGAGGTGCGCTGCGCGGACGTCGCCGAGGTGGACGTCACCGGCTACGACGCGGTGTTCACCGACCCGGCGCGGCGCACCTCGCGCGGCCGGGTGTTCGACCCGGAGGCGTACGCCCCGCCGCTGTCCTGGGCGGTCGAGGCCGGGCGGCGGACCCCGATCGGCGCGTTGAAGGTCGCCCCGGGCATCCCGCACGAGGCCGTCCCGGCGGACGCCGAGGCCGAGTGGGTCTCCGACCACGGGGACGTCAAGGAGGCGGTGCTCTGGTTCGGCACCGGGGCGGTCCGCCCGCACCGCGCGACCCTGCTGCCGCACGGCGACAGCCTGACCGGCGGCGACCTGCCCGACCCGCCGGCCGGCCCGGTCGGGCGCTACCTGTACGAGCCGGACGGCGCGGTGATCCGGGCGCACCTGGTGGCCGAGGTGGCCGGGCAGGTCGACGGCCGGCTGATCGACCCGAAGATCGCCTACGTGACCTCGGACCGCCTGGTCGCCACCCCGTACGCGCACGCCTTCGAGCTCACCGACGTGCTCCCGTACAACGTCAAGAAGCTGAAGGCGCTGCTGCGCGAGCGCGGGGTCGGCACGGTGGTGATCAAGAAGCGCGGGATGGCGATCACCCCGGAGGAGCTGCGCCGCCAGCTCAAGCCCTCCGGGCCGAACTCCGTCACGGTGATCCTCAGCCGCACCGACAACGGGCCGCTGATGATGCTGGGCCGGCCGGTCTGAGCGGACAGGGCCTAGGAGGCCGGCGCCTGGATGTAGTCCTCCAGCCGGGCCACCGAGAAGCCCTGCTCCTGGATCCGGGCCAGCAGGTCCGCGAACATCTGGGTCATGGTGGCGCCCTTGAGCTCCTTGGGGCCGCGGAAGTGCGCCAGGATGATGTCGCCGGACTTCAGCTTCTTGTCGCCCGCCTGGTACTGCATGTCGTGGATCTGCATCGACTCGCGCCACAGCACGATCGCGCGCGGGCCGCACTGCTGCACCGAGGTGTTGAGCATCGGGGTGTTGGCGCCGTCGCCGAACGGCGGGCGGAACAGCAGCGGGGCGGTGCCGTACTGCTGGGTGAGCGCGGCCTGGTCCTCGCAGATCTCGGACTTCTGCTTGTCGGCCGACAGCTTGCTCATCACCGGGTGGGTGACGGTGTGGTTCTGGATGTGGTTGCCCAGTGCCTGGAGCGGCTTGAAGTAGCCGTAGTCGTTCTTGACGATGTCCTTGGTCAGGAACATCGAGATCGGCACCTTGAGGTCGGTCAGCATCTCGACGAACTTCGGGTCCTTCTCGGCGCCGTCGTCGATGGTGATGAAGATGACCTTGTCGGTGGTCTTCACATCGCTGAACACCGGTACGGTGCCGGTGCGTTCGAGCTTGACGGGCTTGTCGGCCGGCGGCGCGGGGGCCGGGGCGAGCGGCTTGAGGTTCCACTTCGCCCAGGCCGCGGCGTCGCCCTGGGCCGGGGCCGCGCCGGGCGTGGTGGCCGCGGCGCTGGGGGTGCCGCCGGCGGGCGGCCGGGTCTGCTCCGCCGTCCCGGCCGTGCTCGCGGCCGGGGGGGGGGGGGCGGCCCCCCCCCGGGGGGGGCCCCCGCGGGGGGGGGCGAGCACGGGCCCCCCCC